>JAHIPE010000079.1 GCA_018894655.1 Actinomycetota bacterium | reverse complement strand
TCCTCGGGGGTAAGGAGCACCTTTCTCGGCTTGCTTCCCTGGTGAGGGCCCACTATGCCCAGATCTGACATCTCCACGATAATCCGGCGGGCCCGCGCGTACCCCACCCTCAGGTGAGTTTGTAACATCGAAGCGGAAGCCTCGCCGGCGAACACCACGAACTCGGCAGCCTCGTCCAGCAGGGAGTCCCTGTCCTTGAACTCCTGCCCGGTGGACACCTTTACATCATCCAGGTCTATTGACTCGCCGTCGCCTGCCTTCTGCTCCCTGATGTACCCCGTGAGGAACTCGATCTCCTTCTGCTGTATCAGGGCCCCCTGAACTCGCTCCGGTTTCGGAATGTTGCCCGGATCCAGCAGCATGTCCCCTTTGCCCAGTAGTTTTTCGGCGCCCTTGGTCCCCAGTATCGTTCGGGAATCCGCGTTGCTTGCCACCTGGAACGCTATGCGGGCGGTGATATTGTTCTTGATAACGCCGGTTATCACGTCTACGGAAGGCCTCTGGGTGGCAATTACCATGTGTATCCCCACTGCCCGCGCCTTGGCGGTCAGGCGGCTTATAGAGCTCTCGACCTCCCTGCGGGCCACTATCATGAGGTCTCCGAGTTCGTCTATGACGATCACTATCTTGGGGAGCGTTTCCATCTCCCCGTCCTTTTTCGCGATAATGTTGTAGTCGTCGATATGGACAACCTTCTGCTTTTGCAGCAACCTGTATCGCCTGTCCATCTCGTTCACCGCCCAGAGAAGCGCCTTGGCAGCGGGCTCCGGTTCATTGATCACGTCACACAAGAGGTGCGGAAGTTTGTCGTACCAGGTGAACTCGACAAACTTCGGGTCTATCATGATGAGCTTGACCTCGTCGGGGCGGTTCCTGAACAACAGGCAACATATCAGGCTGTTAATACAGCACGATTTCCCCGCCCCGGTGGAACCGGCCAGGAGCAGGTGTGGAAGCTGTGCGAGGTCCAGGACCACCGGCTCTCCGGACATGCCTTTCCCCACCGCCATCGTCAACTGGTTGTGTGTCTCCACCGGGTCCAGGGTCGGTATGATATCACCCAGCAACACGGTATCCCTTACGTTGTTGGGGACCTCGATGCCTATCGCCTGCCGGCCCGGTATGGGGGAGTAGATCCGGATGTCCGGGGATCCCAGCGAGTAGGCGATATCCCGCTCTAGCTCGGTGACCCTCTTCACCTTCTCGCCTGTTCCAACCTCCACCTCGAATAGTGACACCGTTGGCCCCTTTGAGACCTTCCCCACCTTGGCGTCGACGTCCATGCTGTGCAACGTCTTCTCGATGGCATGCTTCCTCTCCTCGTTGCTCTGCTTGGAAAACGCCTTCTCGTACCCCTTGTTCAAGATCGATACCGGCGGGAGTTTGTACTTCCCGGCCTTGGGTGTTGCGACCCTCATCGACAGTTGTCCGCCTGACTCCTCCTCCCGTAGCGGGGTTGGTTTCGACGGGTAGACTTTCACGTCCTGCGGCTTTCCCTTCCCCCGCTTAGAAGTAGGCTTGGGGGCTCGGGCGGTTTGCTCGGGTGCGGTTTGGGCCACGCCGCCGGCCCTCTTCTCGCGAAACGACCTCCACGCCGCCGATATCTGTTCCTCGAACGCGACCACGATACCGGCAAGCAGGGCCCCTACGGTGAAGATATAGGCGCCTATCGTCCCCGCCAGGTTGACCAGCGGCCAGGCAATTACCGCTCCGACCAGGCCGCCCCCGCTCATCAGTTCTTCACTGTTGAACATGACCGACGCCTCGGTGGATATATGCAGCAGCGCCAGCATGGAAACGGATATGACAACCATTCCCACTACCAGTAAACCCGTGCGCATCTCCGGCTTCTTTACCAGGGCCAGCACCGCACCGGCTAGAAACACGAAGGGAACAACGTGTCTCCCCAGGCCCAGCGCCCGCTCCAACGCGGTGCGTACCCCGCGTCCTACTATTCCCGCGCTGGATGGCGCGAATACGCACAGGAACGTGAACAACGCGAGCGCCAGAAAGAAAACCCCGTATATCGCCTTTACTCGCCCGGGGGTAAGCCGCCTCCCGGCCTCTTCCTTTTCCTCGTCTTTTTTCCGCTTGCCGTTGGCTTTTCCCTTCCCGCCTCCGGCTTTGCCTTTCTTCCTGCTCTTATCCACCACCACTCCCTTTCAGCTCGGGCTGATAATACTCATTGTTAGTCTGATACTACTCATTATTAGTATTCTTTCTGCGGAAATACGCTCCTTTACCAGCCCCACACAAACGGGGTCTGGCCCAGGCTGTTGTCGTTCGTCTTTTCGGCCGCCAAACAGTGGGGTCAGCGCCTTATAGCGGTGGCCGACATTAGACGTTATGGCGAGAAGGCCTGACCTCTTTCCGTCAGACAAGCGACGGTCAAACAAGACCGCCAAACAGTGGGGTAAGCGCCTTATAGCGGTGGCCGACATTAGACGTTAT
This sequence comes from Actinomycetota bacterium, assembly GCA_018894655.1. Lineage (GTDB taxonomy): Bacteria > Actinomycetota > Geothermincolia > Fen-727 > Anoxymicrobiaceae > JAHIPE01. The sequence continues at coordinate 24,662 of JAHIPE010000079.1, read as the reverse complement.
GGCGAGAAGGCCAGACCCCTTGGCGGTTACAGGGTGGGGAGGATTCCCTCCAGGCCCACGGTGAGGCCGGGGAGTGAGCCGACCGCTTTTATCGCCATGACCACGCCCGGCATGAAGCATGTCCGGTCGGTGGTGTCATGCCTTATCGAGAGCGTTTGGCCCTGCGAGCCGAACAGTACCTCCTGGTGGGCGACCAGCCCATCCAGCCGTACGCTATGAATCTGAACCGGGCCGATTCTCCCGCCGCGTGCCCCCTCCACGCCCTTCTCCTGTACCGGGGGTACAGGGTCGGCATCCATCGCTTCCGCAACCCTCTGCGCGGTGGCTGTCGCGGTGCCGCTCGGCGCGTCCAACTTGCCCCGGTGGTGCAGTTCGATAATCTCGCACTGGTCAAAGACCGTCGCGGCGATCTGGGCAAACCTCATCATCAGGACAGCGCCGAGCGCGAAGTTGGGAGCTATCAACACGTTGGAGTCCCCGGAATCGGCCTTATCGGCTATCTCCGCCAACTCCCCCTCGCCGATTCCAGTGGTCCCTACCACGGCGTGAACGCCGTTTTCCAGGGCCCAGGTGATGTTCGCAACCGCCCCGGCGGCGTGGGTGAAGTCCACCAGGACATCGACTGAGCCGGCATCAAGGAGTTCGATGTTATCCAACACCGATACGCCGTAGGCCTTGGCGCCTCCGGCGGTCTTGTCCACCGCGCCGGTAAGCCTCAGTTCGGGGTCGGCGACCACCGCCCTCGAGACCTCGATGCCCATCTTTCCCAGGGCGCCCGTAACCGCGACATCTATCAATTCAGCCTCCAGGTTATATCCTGCCGGAAAGGCAGAGTTCGTCGTCCTCGAACGGACCGATAACCGACAGGCTGGCCCCGACGCTCCCCCACGTTTCCTCGAAAATCCTGTGCAGGTCATCAAGGGTTACGCTCTCGACGTGCTCCACTACCTGGTCGACCGTCAGGTGCTCGCCGCCCTCTAGCTCGGTCTTGGCCATCCTGTTCATCCTGTGGTCGGAGTCCTCCATGCTGATGGTCATGGAGCCCTTTATGTGCTTCTGAGTGCGCTCTAGTTCCTCACTGGTGAATCCCCCGTCACGGACCTTGACGAGCTCGTCCTCTATCAACCGTATGACGTCCTGGGCCTGCACCGGCTGGGTCCCGCAGTAGATGCCCACCATGCCCATGCCCATGAACAACCCGCTGTAGGAGTAGATGGAGTACACCAGCCCCATCTCCTCCCTGATCCTCTGGAAGAGCCGGGAGCTCATGCTACCACCGATTATGGTATCCATCACCGCCAGGGCGAACCGGTCGGGGTGGTTCCTGGAAAGGCCTTTGGAGCCGATGGTGATATGGGCCTGCTCGGTTTCCTTCCAGACGATCTTCCTGCCGGTCAACGGAACCTCGATCGAGTTGTCCCGGACCGTCGGCGCCCCCGCGTCAAGCCCGTCCAGTTGCTCCGAGACCAGCCCGCAGATCCTCTCGTGATCGACGGCCCCCGCCGCGGCCACCACGATTCTTGACCCCACGTAACGCTCCCGGTAGAAACCTGACAGTGACTCCGAACTCACACCCTTGATGACATCTATGTCACCAAGAACGCTGTGGCCGATGGGGTGGTCCCCCCACAGGACTCCGGCAAGATAATCATGTACCAGTTCATCGGGGGAATCGGCGTGCATGTTAATCTCTCCCTGCACCACCTGCCGCTCGGCGTCGAGGTCACCGGGTTCCAGCAACGCGTGCCGGACCATGTCAAAGGTAATCTCCATCACCCTGGGAAGGAACTCGTCCAGGGCACGTGTATATACCGAGGTGCTCTCCCTTCCGGTGAAGGCGTTGATGTCGGCCCCCAGGTTGTCGAAGGCCTCCGCGATGTCCCGGGCCCTCATCCGGCTGGTCCCCTTGAAGAGCATGTGCTCCAGGAAATGAGAAAGTCCGTACTGCCGCTCGCTCTCGTCCCTGGAGCCGGCGTTCATCCATATTCCCAGGGAAACCGACCGGACTCCCGGCACGCGCTCGGTTAGCACGCGCACCTTCGTGTCCAGTTCCGTCTTCTCCAGTCCACTTTCAGCCATGTGAATAGAAGCCGTGTTAGCTCACGTCCGGGTTAAGGTCGATCGCCCTGAGGCTAATTCGCCCAACGTCGTCAATCGCCTCTATCTCGACCTCGACCTTGTCACCGACATTGACGACGTCCTCCACGCGGTCCACCCTTCCCTTGGAGAGCTTGGAGATATGTATCAACCCGTCCTTGCCGGGGACCAGTTGGACGAAGGCGCCGAAGTTTGTTATCTTCACTACCTTCCCCATGAACCTCTCTCCGACCTCCGGGTCCTTGGTGACCAGCTCGATATCGCGCCTCGCGCTCTCGACGTTTTCCCGGTTCTTTCCGAATATGAATACCCGGCCATCATCCTCGACATCGATCTCGACTTCGTATCGCTCTATCATCCCCCTGATATTCTTGCCCCCGGGGCCTATGACATCACCGATCTTCTTCACCGGTATGCTGATCCTCGCCATACTGGGCGCGTTGGGGGAAATCTCCGGGCGCGGCTCGCTTATTGCCTCGGTCATCGCCTTGACGATGAACGACCTTCCCTGCCGCGCCTGCTCGAGGGCCGCTTCCATTATCTTGGAGGACAGGCCAAGGCACTTGATATCCATCTGCAGGGCTGTTATCCCCGACCCGGTTCCGGCCACCTTGAAATCCATATCGCCTATCGCATCCTCCAACCCCTGTATGTCACTCAACACGGCGTACCGTTCGCCCTCCAGCACCAGCCCCATCGCTATGCCTGTCACCGCTGACCTTTCTTCCAGCGGGACCCCCGCGTCCATCAGGGCCATGCTGCTTGCGCACAGGCTGGCCATAGACGTAGAGCCGTTGGACTCCAGCACCTCGGATACAAGCCTTATGGTGTAAGGGAAATCGTCCGGGTCGGGTATCAACGGGAGCAATGCTCTCTCCACCAACGCCCCGTGCCCAATATCCCTTCTCTTTGGGCCCCTCATCGGCCGGGCCTCACCGGTGGAGAACGGCGGAAAGTTGTAGTGGTGTATGAAGCTCTTGTGCTCCTCCGTTCCCAGGTCGTCCAGTATCTGCTTCTCGCCGTACGCGCCAAGCGTGGCTATCGATAGCACTTGGGTCTGCCCCCTGGTGAATAGCGCGGACCCGTGGGTCTTGGGAAGCAGCCCCACCTCACACGTGAGCTTGCGTATCTGAAACGGTTTCCTGCCGTCGGGCCGGAGGTCGTCATCCAGGATGAGTTCCCTCAGCAGCTCTCGCTCCAGGCCGTGCATGATCTCCTTGACCGCTTTCTCCTGGCCGTGAAACTGCCTGTAGAAAGGCTCGGCAAGCGATTTGCGGGCGTCCTTGCGGATGAGGGACGCCCCGTACTTGGAGAGCTCAGGGTCAGAGGCTTTCCGAAGCGACTGCTTCATCTCCTCCCTCACCGCTGGGACGATCTCACTCTCGAGCATCTCGTACAAGATCCTGTCCCCGATTGTCCTGGACAGGACCTGTACCACCTTGCGATTTGAGTCCTCGAGCTCCGCGGCGGCTTCGGCGCCGACGTTGTCAAACGCATCTCTACACTCATCGACCGCGCCGGCGTCACCGCTCTTGTACGCGTCAATCAGGTCCGACGCCACCCGGCCGTACTTCTCCTCCAGGTTAGCGGTTATCTCCCCGATCAACTCACTCTTGGGCTTCTCGCCGCTCTGAAGCCTCACCTCGGTGTCTAACTCCTCTATCTTGCCGATTATCCGCTTGATGGCCTCATGTCCCACCGAGAGCGCTTCGATTATCTTGATCTCGGGGATTTCCCTCGCACCGGCCTCGACCATCAGTATCGAGTCCTTGTTGCCGGCAACCACCATGTTCAAAGAGGAGCCCTCGATCTCCTCGTATGTGGGATTGATAATCCACCTGTCACCCACGCGGCCTACCCTGATCCCCGCCATGGGCCCGTGGAACGGTATGTTCGATATGTGCAGCGCCGCCGCGGCGCCGATAAAACCCAGCATATCCGGAGGGTTTTCCAGGTCGGCCGAAAGAACCGTAATAACCACCTGTAGCTCGTTCCTGAACCCCTTGTCGAAGTTGGGGCGAATGGTCCGGTCGATAATGCGGGCGGTCAGTGTCGCGGTCTCGGTTGGGCGCCCCTCCCTTTTGAAAAAGCTGCCCGGTATCTTCCCGGCGGCGTATAGCTTCTCCTCCACGTCAACTGTTAGCGGCAGGAAATCGATCGGCCGCACGTCGTCGCTTACCACCACTGTTACCAGTACGGCGGTGCCCTCGCAACTTACCACTACGGCGCCGTCCGCCTGCTTTGCCATCTTACCGGTCTCCAGCAAGACCTTCTTGCCGTCAATCTCCATCTCTTTCGTTATTATCCTCATAAAAAAATGAGCCTCCTTAGCCCTTGCTTCTAAACCAATAACCCCCGGCTCCTCTCGCTCGCGCCCCCAGTTGGGCCTTACCTTCTCAACCCGAGTTCCTTGATAAGAGCCCGATACCTCTCGACATCCTCTTTCTTCAGATAATCCAACAACCTCCTTCTCTGCCCGACCTTCATCAGTAGTCCCCTGCGTGAATGATGGTCTTTCTTATGCACCTTCAGGTGCTCGGTCAGTTCCTCTATCTTGCGGGTCAGTAACGCCACCTGGACCTCGGATGAGCCTGTATCCGACTCGTGAACCTTGAACTCGCTTACTATTTCGCTTTTCTCCTCGCGGCTGGTCATTTTCTCTCCAATGTTATCGCTTCCCTGAAAATACTATCATATGTCCACGCTGAAAACACCCGGTTACCCGGAGTTACAGTAGCGACCTTACCTTCTCCACGTCATTCTGGATCTGCCGTGCCAGTTCCTTCTCGCCTGAGAAAGCGACCTCCCGCCTCAAGCGGTGATGGAACTCCACCTCCAGCGACTCTCCGTAGATATCCCCCTCGAAATCGATCAGGAAAACCTCCAGCGCCACTTCCTCGTCACCGAACGTCGGGTTGCTCCCGATATTGATCGCGGACAAGTACCGGCTCTGGCCCAGAATCGCCTTCCCCGCGTAGACCCCGTCAGCGGGCACGCAGAAGTCACGCTCGAGCGCCAGGTTCGCGGTGGGGAAACCCATGCTCTTTCCGCGGGAGTGCCCTTTCACGACTCTACCGGTCACTGTGTAGGGCCTGCCCAGTCCCTGGGCGACCTCGCTCATCCGCCCCTCGCTTACCAGCCCCCTTATCAGCGTGCTGGAAAGCTGTTCACCACCCACCGAGACCAGCGGCACCACGTCGACCTGGAATCCCAGTATCTCCCCCTGGCGTGCCAGTAGGGCGACGTCGCCCTTCCCGCCGGATCCGAAGCGGAAGTTCTCTCCCACGCATACCTCCCTGGCGCCCAGGTGCCCCTCGAGTATCAACCGGCAGAACCGGTCCGGCTCGAGCGACGCGAACCGCCTGCTGAACCTCATCGGTATGGTGAAATCAACCCCCAGCTCCTCCAGTATCGCGATCTTCCGTTGCGGGGCCGTTATAACGCACGGCGACTCCCCGCTTATGACCTCCCGGGGGTTCCGCTCGAAGGTTAGCACCACCGCCGGGATCCGTCGTTTCCGCGCGTCACGCACGCACTCCGATATTATCCTCTGGTGCCCGCGATGGACACCGTCGAAAACCCCAATGGTTACCGTCGACTCGCCACCGTGAAGCTTGAAGTCCTCGGTTCTCTCAAGTAGCTCCATTGGCCTCGCAATCGAGGGTCACCGGCCGGATGATCCTCACCGCTCTCCCGGAGATATCTTCCCCGTCACCGTCCCTGGGCGGGCCATACAGCGCCAACAGCCTTCCCCGCCGGTCAAGCACGCGGAACGTCCCACATGCCTCCCCATCACCCTCGCTGATCCACCCCGTAACCAACGGCTTCCCCGCGCCGACGCATAACGCCCCCTCGTCGGTGACGACGACCGTCGGGAACGAACCCGTCGCGTCCTCCAGGGTCGTGGTAAGGCCGGCTATCTCCTCGGCTCCCGCCGATGAAAGGCAATCCAGCGTGGGAGCGCCCTCAACGCCGAAATCGCCGGACCTGGTCCTCCTGAGTTCCTCCACGCACGCTCCGCAACCGAGGCCCTCTCCAATCTCGTGAACCAGGCTCCTGATGTAAGTCCCCGGCCCACAGGCCACCTCGAGCCCGACTCTTAGCTTCCCCTCTTCCCTTACGAACGAGATCAACTCTATCGACTTCACCTCCACCAACCGGGGCTCCGGCTCGACGTCGATACCGCTCCTCGCGTACCGGTACAGGGGTTTTCCCTTGTGCTTTACCGCAGAGTATGCCGGAGGCCGTTGCAGGATGGGTCCAAGGAAACTATCGAATGACACCTCGATCTCCTCGGCGGATAGGCCGGCGGTGTCACCCCGCGCGGTGATCTCCCCTTCGGTGTCGTAGGTATCCGTCGTAACTCCTACAAGCGCCGATACCAGGTACTCTTTCCCGCCGCCGGCCAGGTACCCCGACAGCAATGTTCCCCTGCCAAGGCATACCACCAGGACCCCGGTGGATATCGGGTCGAGCGTTCCGGCGTGTCCGGCTTTACCGGCCCCGGTCAACCGTCTAACGGATAGAACTACCTGTCTCGACGTGGGGCCACGCGGTTTATCAACTACCAGTATCGCGTCAGGGGGCAACTATCTCTCCTTTTAGCTCCTCCAGCGCTTCCTCGAAGCTGCCCTTCAGAGAGGTGTAGCCTGCCGCCACGCGATGTCCTCCCCCTCCGAGCCTTCGGGCCACAGTCCCGATGTCGGTATCAGCCCGGGAGCGCAGGCTGATCCTTATCTTCCCGTTATCGAGCTCCTTGAACAGCACCGCTATCCTGTGTCCCCTGAGTGTCCTCAGGGCATCTATCAGGTCCTCGGTCTCGTTCATCTTTACCCCGAAGCGCCTGAGCTCTTCCTGCGACATGAACACGTAGACAAGGCCCGTCTCGGGCTCGAAAACGGCCTTGGAGATCAGCTCCCCCGAAAGCCGCATGTACGAAAGCGAATCTCCCTGGTACACCTCCTCGTAGAGCCGATTTGGCTCCGCACCCAGCTCGACCAGCTCCGCGGCGACCTGGAGTGTTCCGGCTGACGTGTTGCTGAACTGAAACCTCCCTGTGTCAGTCACGATCCCCGTGTACAGGCAAACCGCGATATCGCGGTCCACCTCGAGGCCGAGCTCGCCCGCCGCCTTGTAAAGTATCTCCGCGGTCGCCGACGCGGCCGGATCGACAATATCCACCGACCCGAAAAACGTGTTGTCCGGGTGGTGGTCGATGTTAATGACCGCCGGCGCCTCGAGCACGGCGTCCTCGAGTTCACCCAGCCGGCCGGCGTTAGCGCAATCAACCGCAATCACCAGTCCGTCAAACCGCAGTTCGCCGGGGCCGGTAAGCATCTCCTTGCCGGGCATGAACTCGTATTTGAGGGGAAGCTCGATGGGATCAGGCCAGGCGGCCTGTACGTTCAACCCCGCGCTTCGCAGCATCAACCCCAACCCCAGCGTCGAACCTATCGCGTCGCCATCCGGGTTCTGGTGGCTGAGTACCACCGCGGAATCTTTTTCCTTGATAAGGCTGTACACCCTGCTCAGGTCACGTTTTTTAATCCCCATCGGCAAGCTCCCCGTCATTGGCCGCCCGCCGCAGTAATTCATCAAGTTCAAGCGCCTGCTGGGATATGCGGTCGTGGTGAAAATCTATCTCAGGCAGGTACTTGAGCCTCAGGTGTTTCCCCAGGCGAGACCTGAGGTACCCCCTCGCGCTCTCCAACCCCTCCAGGGACTGCCGTACCTCCTCATCGTTCCCCATAATGCTAATGTATACCCGCGCGTGCCTCAGGTCCGCGGTTAGCTTTACCCTGGTTATGGTCACGAATCCGACGCGGGGGTCCTTGATCTCTCGCTGGAGGATCTCCGAGAGTTCCTCCTTGCACGCCTCTTCCATCCGGTCCACGCGACGGGACATTACCGCGGCTCCATGATATCTTCCGGGCTGAGTATCCAATGCTCGATTTCTATAACGTCTATTCCCGTGACCTCGAGCATCTCCACTGATTTTGAAAGCGAACGTTCAACCATTTCGTGTGACGATGACACGCACACGTACGCCAGCTCGCCGCTCTTCGGGTACTCACCCGCCCCTATCTCCGAGGCACACGCCAGGTTACCGCGCCCCAATCGGTCCACCATGCTCTTTATTAACCTTCTCTTGTCCTTGAGCGACATGCAATCTTTCAGGTCCAGGCGGTACCTTCCTATTCCCACGAAAAACTTCACGGATTCCTCCAGGTGCAAAGCAGCATTCGCGCGGGCGGCCATCCAGCGGCCCTTTCAGTGTCCCGTCCGATAAATACAATGGCATTCGAGCGCCGCTGCATCCGCTCCCGCTGCGTTCCGCTCCCTGCGCCGTACTCAGTGAGTACGCCTCAGTCGCGCGCCTTGCCGGCGCGGCGCATCGACGCTCTCGGTGCTTCACCGTATTTATCGGACGGAACACTAGCGGGGTACCTCTCGCATCGTGTACACCTCCAGGATGTCACCTTCCTTCAGGTCCTGGAAGTCCTCAATCCCGACGCCGCACTCGTATCCAGCGGCTACCGCCTTAACATCGTCCTTGAACCGCCTGAGGGACGATACCTTGCCTTCGTAGATAACAGTACCGTCGCGGACCACTCTTACCTTGTCGTTCCGGCTTATCTCGCCCTCGACCACGAAAGAGCCCGCAACTACGCCTATCGCCGTCACGCGGAACGTTGTCCTGACCTCGACTCGCCCCAGCGTCTCCTCCTCGTATATCGGTTCCAGCATCCCAATGATCGCGTCCTCCACGTCGTCGGTCAGCTTGTATATGACCTGGTATGTCCTTATCTCCACCTTCTCCCGCTCCGCCGCTAGGGAGGCCTTGGCGTCCGGCCTTACGTGAAAGCCGATCACTATCGCATCACTCGCGGAAGCAAGCATTATGTCCGATTCGCTGATGCCTCCCACGCCACTGTGTATGATATCGAGCTTGACCTCGTCCATCGACATCTTCTTCAGCGACTCGACTATCGCTTCCAGCGAACCCTGGGTATCCGCTTTCAGCACCAACTTCAAGCGAGAGACCTCGCCTTCCTTTATAAGGTCGAGAAGGTTCTCGAGCGAAACCTTACGAGGCTCATGCTGCTCCTCGAGCTTCCTGTCAAACCGCCGCCTGTCGGCTATCTGTCGCGCCATCTTCTCCCCGTAGACAACCCTGAACTCGTCACCGGCCATAGGGGGGTTTGAAAGCCCCATGAGTTCGACCGGGGTCGCCGGCCCCGCGCTCTTGACTTCCTCGGCTCGGTCGTCGAACATCGCCTTTATCTTTCCCCATTCCGTTCCCGCGACGACAACGTCCCCGATGCGCGCGGTGCCCCTCTGTATGAGGAACGTGGAAACCGCTCCCCGCGCCTTGTCGAGTTCGGCTTCCACCACCACGCCGCTCGCCGGGGCGTTCGCGTTCGCCTTCAACTCGTGCATCTCGGAGACCAGCAAGATCATCTCGAGGAGGTGTTCGATGTTGTCGCCTTCCTTGGCGGACACGTCGACAAAGACGTCTTCCCCGCCCCAGTCCTCGGGAAGCAGGCCCCTTTCGGACAACTGCTGCCTTACCTTGTGGGGGTCGGCATCCGGTTTGTCTATCTTGTTCACGGCGACGATTACCGGTACGTCCGCTTCGCGGGCGTGGTCGAGAGCTTCCAGGGTCTGGGGCATTACCCCATCGTCTGCCGCGACCACCAGCACCGCTATGTCAGTCATACTCGCGCCACGGGCCCTCATGGCTGTGAACGACTCGTGCCCGGGTGTGTCAATGAACGTGATGGGCTTCCCCCGGAAGTAAACCTGGTAAGCACCGATGTGTTGAGTGATCCCCCCCACCTCGCTTCCCACCACATCACTATTACGTATCGCGTCAAGCAGGAGTGTCTTTCCGTGGTCGACGTGGCCCATAACCGTAACTACCGGCGGTTTGTCGACCAGGTCCTCGGGGTCGTCGACTACCTCCTCGAACCCGGTCAACCGGGGGCCCTTTATCTTTATCTCGATCCCCATGTTCTCAGAGAAGAGCCTTAGGGCGTCGTCCGGTATCGGCTGATTCAATGTCAGCATATCCCCGAACTCCATTATCCTTTTTATTACCTCGGATGTAGTGAGGCCCGCCATCTGCGCGAACTCCTTTACTGTAACCCCGCTGGGCACGCGCAGGAGTTTCCTGGCCTTGGTGCTGGGTGGCCCCTTCGTCCTGGCCGGCGCCCTCCTCCCCCGAGGAACAAACCGGTAAACCCCCTTCTTTCTTCCAGAGGATGGAGCGACCCTGGCCTTTCTGTCGGGAGGGGCTACCCTGAGTTTCTTCTGTGGCGGTTTCTTCATGGCCGGCGCCTTCTCGGGCTTCAGCTTGACCGGCGACTTCTTCTCCTCCACCGCGGCGCCGGCCCGTTCAGGCTTCTTTGCGGCGGCCTCGGCTTTCGCCGGTGGCTTCATGGTCGGCGCTTTTTCCGCCGTCTTCTTGACTTGACCTGCGGCCACCTCAGGGTGTGTCACCTTTTGGGGCGCTTTTTTCCTGACCGGCTTCTTCTCGGCCGGCCTCTTGGCCGGCTTCTTCACAGCGGCCTTCTTCCTGACCGGCTTCTTCTCGGCCGGCCTCTTGGCCGGCTTCTTCACAGCGGCCTTCTTCTTGGCCGGCTTCTTCTTCTTTGGCTTCTCGATCTTGAGAGGTTTAAGACCGAACGATTCCCTTACCCTGTTCACGTCCTCAGGGGTTACCGACGAAAGGTTGGTCTTGGCCTCTATCCCCAGCTTGCGAAGCCGGTCTGAAACTTCACGGTTGGATTTCCGAAGTTCGGTTGCCAGTTGGTGAACCCTGATGTTACCCACTTGTCCCTCGTTGACCCCCTGTCAGTAGCTCCAGTTCCTCATAGATCGCATCCGGGATACTGGCCTTAAGTCCCCGTCGTATGCCGCCTTTGCCCCTTGATATCTCGAGGCACCTCTTCTCCGGGCACAGGTACGCTCCCCGCCCCGACGCTCCCCTCTCGCCGGTTACGGACACGTTTCCATCTCTGTCGGCAGCAACCCTTATCATTTCACTCTTGGGCCTCCTGGCGCCACAACCGGCACACATCCTCACCTGCACCGCCCCTACTCCCCCTCGGGAGCGGCGCCATCCCCGGTACAGGATTCCTCATCCGTTGACCCTTCCCCCGGCTCCTCATTGCTCGGCGCCTCACCGGTGGTGCCTTCGGGAACGTCAGTCAGAGCCTCGGCTTCCTCTGTCACCTGTGGCCCGGCCGCCTCCTCCCCCACCAGGGAAGTTTCACCGGCTTCCTCTCCCGGGCCTTCGACCCCGGATGCTTGGGCCTCCGGGGCCGGCTCCTCGGCATCTACCTCCGGTTCTCCCACCTCGTCCTCCGTGGGAGTGAACTCCTCGACCTGGGCCGACCCTTCCTCCAGCAGCTCAGCTAGTCTCTGGTGCGCGGCTATCCCACAGAAATCGGAGCCCGGAAGGGTCTTGTTCCGGCACCTGTGCCCCGAGGCGGTTATCGCCCGGCACTGTCTCTCTTCCTCTTCGGCGGCCTCGCCAAGCAGCTCGCGCTCGGCCCTTATCCCCGCGGCCTCCCTCGCCTGCGATTCGCTAAGGATATCTATTCTCCACCCGGTCATCTTCGCGGCCAGCCTGGCGTTCTGCCCTTCTTTCCCTATTGCCAGGGAGAGCTGGTTATCGGGGACGATTACCTCCGCGGTAACGCTGTCCGGGTCGACCACGACTTCCTTCACCCTGGCAGGGCTTATCGCGTTGGCAATGAACTCCGCGGGGTCCTCTTTCCACTCCACGATGTCCACTTTCTCTCCCCTGAGCTCGCTTACGATCATGCGTACCCTCGACCCCTTAGCGCCCACGCAGGCGCCCACCGGGTCCACGTTATCGTCGTTGGACTCGACCGCCACCTTGGACCGCTGCCCGGCCTCTCTGGCGACCGCCTTGATCTCTACCAGGCCGTCGAATATCTCCGGCACCTCCAGCTCGAAAAGCCTCTTGAGAAGGCCGGGGTGAGTCCGCGAAACCATGATCTGGGGGCCCTTGGTCGTCCTGCGAACATCCACTATGTACGTCTTCAGCCGTGTGCCGTGGTCGTACCGCTCCCCACGCACCTGCTCGCTCGGGGGGAGCAGGGCCTCGACCTTGCCCAGGTCTATCAGTGTGTAGCGATGATCGTTCTGCTGTACAATTCCGGTTACTATATCGCCCTCTCGGCCCTGGTACTGGTCAAACATGAGCTCTCTCTCGGCTTCCCTGATACGCTGGATTATCACCTGCTTGGCGGTTTGAGCGGCTATCCTCCCGAAGTTGGCCGGGGTGACCTCCAGTTCCTCGATCTCGCCCGACTCGTCCTCCCGGAACTCCAGGACCTTCATCTCCCCGGTTTCCCGGTCGATGTCTACCCGGACATCGGCCTCCTCCCCATAGTTCTTCACGTAGGCGGAGAGCAGCGCTTCACTCAGCGCCGCCAGGACCGTGTCCATCGCCAGCCCCTTCTCTCTCTCTATTCGCTTTAGTGCCTCGATCAGTTCAGGATTCACTGGTTAACACATCCTTGCCTGAGGCCTACCACGGTAGCTCAGGGTCAAGCCTGGCCGTCGATACACTCTCGTACTTGAGCTCCAACAGCTCGTACCCGAGCTCCAGTTTGAACGATTCCCTTCCTGCATCCGTCAGGACCCCGGAGAAGCTCCACTTCCCCTCAAACGGCTGACATAGCTTGACCTTGACTCTCTTCCCGGTGCTGGCGGCGTAATCCTCCGGCTTCCCCAGCAGCCTGTTGACTCCAGGGCTCATCACCTCCAGCACGTAAGGCCTGCCTATGACATCCTCCCGCTCCAGCACCTCCCCTATGAGATCGTTTGCGAGGGCGCAGTCGTCAAGCGTAACCCCGCCTTCACGGTCGATGAGTATTCTGATGAATAGCCGCCCCCCTTCGCGAGCAGCCTCCACGTCAACCGGCTCAAACCCCATCCCCCGGATAACCGCACCTGTTGCTTCCAAAACGCTGTCGCGTACTCCGTCCTCCAACTCTCTCCCTCGTCTTTTCGTCAAAGTAAACAAAAAGTGGGCATTTGCCCACTCGTAATAGAGCGCTTTCTACTTTCGAGATTAGTTTATCACACCCCTGCAGGCCGCGCAACCAGAAAAACCGCCCCAACAACCGCTAGCTTGGGTTCAGCATCCAGACCAGGAGCAGCGTGGTTATGGAGAAAACGACACCCAGCACTATGGTTATACGGTCAAGGTTCTTCTCCACAATGTGGGACCCGGAAAAAGTGGAAGGGCTTGCCCCGCCCAGCGCGCTGGAGAGACCGCCGCCCTTACCCGAATGCAGCATCACCGAGATTATCAGCCCCATACTTGCACCTACGTGCATTACCAGTACTACTGTCTTGAGTATACCCATCTTTTCATTCCTCCGGGAGCAATTGTAAGGTCAATGCGTTCTCTTTGCAACGAATGGGCTTTCGGGTACATTTTCTATACGATTATGACATCTGCTCAGGAGGTTAGCACATATTGTACCAGTGCCGGGAGGTCACAGTCTGCGTGGGTTGCCTGGAGGTGAGGCAAAGGGGGGAGGAGAGCGATCTTGACGGCAGGCATGGTGTCGAAGCCAGGTAGTGGGAGCGTTGGACCATGCGGGGCGGATCCGTCAGGAAGTCCCGACCAGTTGGGCCCAGGTGAGCGGATCACCGCCTGTGATACAGGTCCAGAGAAGGCGGTCGAAGAGCTCGCCCTCAAAGTGCCGGCGGGAGAACCGCCAGCAGAACTCGGAGAGGTAAGGTTGGAGATGCTTGGGGGAAACGCCGTGGTGGACACCCCTGAGCATACCCTTCACGTTGGCGATGACTATGTGCACCCACGGGAGCATCTCGGACGCGGCCGGCCCGCTCCCCAGGACCATTCGGTCGTGCTCCAAGCCGGAGAGCCCGCTACAGGCCAGAGCGGTTCATTGCGAGAGGGCTGCTGCATGAGTCATGCCAGGCGTAAAGTTGTGTCCAAGAAACCGGGTGTGGTACCGCATGAACTGGCGATCCTGGTCTTTGGCGACCCGCCCCATGGTCCGAATGGCGTCAAAGCGCGCCTGGCTGTACCTTTCCTGCGCGCCCTCCGACAGGAAATGGCGGGTCATCCCCAACTGCCAGTCGCTCGTATGCAGAAATCGAATCACGGGTGGTTCCTCCAATCACCGTTTGCCGCCGGACGCGCCGCCATGGGTGTAGGTCGCGGCCAGCCCCTGAAGCGTCTTGTTGTCCGTAATCACGTCATGCGGAATGAGTAGATACGTCCACGGCTTTCCGCCGTGCCGCGTCTCGTGCGTAGTGGCATGGGCGCACCATTCCGCCGCGGCTTTGGCCTTGGCCAGCACTTCCGCGTCGTTCATCTCGCTTGCGGCCTTTGGTTCGCAGAGAAACTTCACCATCTTCGTCTCGACCACGAAGTCCGGCTCGTAGGACGCCTCGCTCGCATAGTGAATCTGGAAGACTCCTTTGGCCGGTTTGAACCACTTCAGAACTTCCTTGTCGTTCTCTATAACAACCGCGAAGCGGCGTTCCGAATCCGAATCGAACTTTTGGATACTGTAGAGGCACTTCCCGAATCCGGCAAAGAGCATCTTGCGGATGTCCTGCTTGTCGGACACAGGCGCGCGGAAGTCCCGCTCGGTTTCCCCGGCAGGAGCCAAGTAGTTGTTGGGGCGCAGCGTCGTGAAACCCTTGCTCACATGCGCTTCGTAAGCCGCCGCCTTCTCCTCGTAGTGTTCCTGCATCTGGGCATGGGTCAGATTGACCAACGCCTGCTGGTGGTATTGAAGGACGTTTAGAACCTCGTCCTCGTTCTTGAGGTAGGACCGGAGATGCGCCACGACTTGCCCGGCCAGCTTGTAGAGCAAACCCGCGTGGTCGTCGTAGCAGATGTCGTTGAAATCAATGAGGCCACGCACGAGGTAGTCTTCGAGCTTCTCCTCCGGCACGATACCGGTGCCGCGCATGAGCCGGTGCTGTTCGCGGCGGTGGAGTTCCTGGATGAGAATCTCGTTATCCACCGGCTGAAGGCGGATGCTGGCGAGGTTGAGATTGAACTCCCGGTATCCTCGCGTCACGTCGCCAACGGGCTGGACCGTGATGCGGGGGATATCAATCAAAAGCTCGTTATGCTGAGTGATGGTCTTGGCCACGACCTCGGCCACGTTCACCTGCTCGGTGATGCCTTCCAGTTCCTGCCGGGCGGGGGTGATGATCTCCTTGACCTTCTCGACAATCTGTTTCTGGATTTCCGGTTTGGTCAGGTCGGCGGAGCGCGGCAGACGCTCGAACTCCCGGGCAATGACCTCCATAGTGGCGTTCGCCGCCTCCTGTTCCTTCGGGTTCTCGAACAGCAACTTCGGCTGCTCGACCTTGTACTCGCTCATGCCCTCCGCAACGGCCAGAGGCCAAATGCGTTGCATGATCTCCGGCTCGACCACCACGACCTTCGAACGCTCGTCGGTAACGTAGACGACCTTCAGTCCACCCCGGATGACGGAGTCGGCGCTGTTTGCGTAGTCCACGATCTCCTGGAACTTGTCGTGCGAGACGATGGTAAGCCGATCCACCGCGCCCACGCCGGTGCGTTTCCCGTAGGGCAGGCGCAGGCCGCGCCCGATGGACTGTTCCACCAGCGTCTTCGAATTGGCCGCTCGGAGGGGGACGATGGTGTAGAGATTCGTGACGTCCCAACCCTCCTTGAGCATGTTCACGTGGATGACGATCTCCGTCGGGTTGTCGGGCTTCTCCACGTTGATGAGCTGCTCGACGGTCTCGTCCCTTTCCTCGCCGGTCTGCTTCGAGTGGACCTGGATGACCTTCCCTTTGTACCGTTCCTCGAAGAACGCCTCGCCCTCGATGACCTTCATGAGCGCGTTGGCGTGGTCAGTATCCCTGGCGATGACCAGCATGAAGGGTTTTACGATGGGTCTCCCGTTCTCGCGGGCGTACACCTCCAACTCGACCTTGGTGTTCTCGTGAATGCGGACGCCGTCCTCCAGCTTCAACTGCTCCAGCCCAGCCGCGTCGTAGTTCTTCGGATTGAAGTTCTCGCGGGTCGCCACGGCGGGTTCCTTGACGAACCCGTCCGTCATGGCGCTCGATAGCGGGTATGCGTAGATGACGTTCTGAAAGGGCTGGGTGCCGCCGCCGCGTTCCACGTGCGGCGTGGCCGTGAGTTCCAGGCCCAGGATGGGCTTCAACTCGCCGATGGCCTTCATGCCCGCCGATGCCCGGTAGCGGTGCGACTCGTCCATGAGAAGCACGAGGTCGTCCAGCTTCGACAGGTAGTCGAAGTAGCTCTGCCCGATGTACTCATGAAGCCGCCGGAACTTGGGGACGTTCGTCTTGACCGCGCCCTTGGGCGTCTCGATGCTCGTGATCTTGCCGATGTTGAAGATATTGACGTGCACCCTTTCATCTGTGCCAAAGAGCGTCCTGCCCCGAACCCCCCGGCCGATCTCGTAGTTGTCACCGGTGATGATCTCCGGCGGCTCGACCGCGAAGTCGGCGATGCCTTGAAAGACGTACTTCGGAGTGTTGGGCGTGAAGTCCGCGATGAGCTTGTTGTAAATGGTCAGGTTCGGCGCGAGCACGAAGAAGTGCCGGATGCCCTCGGCCTTGAAGAGGTAGGCGATGAACGCGCCCATGAGCCGCGTCTTGCCCACGCCCGTCGCCAGGGCGAAGCAGAGCGACGGGAAATCGCGCTCGAAGTCGGTGACCGTAACGTATTCGGCCTGAACGGTCTTGAGCGCCTGGGCCACGTCGTTGTTCTTCTCCAGCGGCACGATGTCGCAGAGCCGTGCAAGAATCTCCAGCGAGTCGCGCTGGGGGGGGCGGAGGCTCAGGCGGTTGGCGATGGTGTTAACGTGCGGGTTCATTTCGCGCCTCCTTTGTCGCCGGGAAGGTCGAAGAGCGCGGGCTGAGCCTGCGCCCGTCTCTCTGCCTTGGAGCGGGGCTTGCGCCCGCCTGAGGAGGCTTCCGGTTCCTCCGGCTCTTCCGGCGCTTTCATGGGGAGGTTCTTGATCTCCAGGCTGTAGTCGTCATGGCCCCATTCGCAGCGGGTCAGGACCGCCTTCGGAATCTTCTTCACCGTCAGGTTGGGAAACTCGTCGAGATTCTTCACGCGGAACGCGCCGCACATGACAAGGAGGCTCCTACCCTCGCCGAGCTCGTCCGAGAGTTTCTGCAACTGCTCACGTGTGAGCGTCTGGGTGGTCACGTAGATGAAGTCGGTCTCCGTCGAGTGGCCGTGCCGCCAATAGGCCGTGTCGCTCGGGGCGTAGGTGAAGCCTTCCAGTTTGCACATGGCCTCGGCCAGCATGGCCGGATTGTATTCCTTGCTGATGACCCAGTTGCCGAACTCGTCCTTCTGCAAGAGGGACGGCGCGAGGCGGTAGTAGCGGAACCCGCCGCCGCCTTTCCAGCCCACGGCCCCGGTGACGCCACCCTTGTCTTCGCCGTCAATCACCTTTTTCAGGCGCGGGATGATGTGCGTATGACAATGCTCGCCGAGTTCAACCATGATCCACCGGCGGCCCATCTTGTGCGCCACAGCCCCGGTCGTGCCTGAACCGGCAAATGAATCGAGCACCCAGTCGCCTGGATTTGATGCAACAGTTACGATTCGCTGCAATAAACGCTCGGGCTTAGGCGTACCGAAAAGGTCATCGCCATATAGAGCCTTACTCTCTTTCTTTGCCTCGTCGTTGTGCCCGACTTCTTTGTGCTCCCACCATGTTGTAGCTGGAACAGTTTCGGCGACCTCGCTCAAGAAGCGTTTTAGACGCGGCACGTTGTTTCCATTCTCGCCGAACCAAATGCGGTTATCAGCAACCAGTTCCGCATACTTTTCCTTCGTGAATCGCCAACTTGTTCCTTGAGGAGGTAGATGTTTACGTCCAGATGGTCCGAAGATAGGATAGATCGCGTAGTCTCGAACCTCATTGCGCAGCAAGTCGCCGGAGGTCCAAGATCCACGAGGGTCATTGTCCGGGTTCTTGTATCTCGCATCCTGCTCTAGGGTGCGCTGCATCCGATTCAATGCTACGTGGCCCTTTTCCTTCGCGTAGCACACTACATAGTCATGCGACTCAGAAAGATGCTTGGAATCGCTCTTCGCACCGTACTTTTTCTGCCAAATCGCCGTGGCAATGAAATTAAGCCGCCCAAAAACCTCATCGAGCAGGACGCGAAGGTAAGGCATTTCATTGTCATCTATGCTGATCCATATAGATCCCTCTTGCGCCAGCAGTAGTCGGAGAATCTCCAGTCGGTCCCTCATCAGTGATAACCACAGCGAGTGCTCTATGCCGTCGTCGTAATGCTCGAATGCTGACCCCGTGTTGTACGGCGGATCGATATATATGCACTTGATCTTCCCCGCGAACTCCTGCTCCAGCGCCTTGAGCGCGAGGAGGTTGTCGCCGAAGATGAGCCGGTTGTCGAAGATGTCGTTCTTCGCGGTACGGAACGGCGCGTGGTGCGACCTAGCCGTGTCCTCGACGAGGATACGTGGTTCCAACTTCGGCCGGTTCTCCTTGCCGATCCAGGTCAGTTCGAGTTTTGTCTTCATAGTCTATTCGCTCACTTTGTACTTCGCGCCACGAACATCAAAAGCCCACCGTGTGCCCTCCAGCACATCGGTGACAAACTGGCTCATATCTGGATTTTCCAACGATCCTGTGGTGTACTTGATCGCGTTGCCTTGAGTCTTGTCGATGCTTGCGTGAACAACCTGATCAGCATCGCTGACCACGGCAAGATTGGGGTTGTGCGTGACGATGAAGACTTGTCTTTTCTTCCTGGTTTCCTTGATACACTCGACCAACACCTTCGCAACCGTATGGTTGTCGAGGTTGCCCTCCGGCTGATCGATGACAAGCGGCATGTCGCTTTTGTCAATAAGCAGATAGAAGACCAACAACAGCGTTCCCCGCTCGCCGGGTGACAGCATGGACAGTTCTTTGCCCTCCCAGCGCAAGATGTACCGTGGTCGGATGTACTCCAGGCCGTAGAGCAAGCCGAACACTTCCTCCGGCTTCTTCCCCTTGGCAAGTTGGTCCTTGAGCTGCACGTCTGCCCCTTGTCCTTCGCGTTGGTCCGTGTGGAGCGCTTTGTCCACGGTGTCAAGGAACAGTCGCACCGATTCTGCGTCCTCCCACGTGGTCGATTTAACAAGGGACTCGGCCTTTTTTCGTCCCTCGTCAACTCCCATGAAACTCCCTCGCCGGTTGAGCGCCAGTATACCCAGAAGACGGCCCGCGAAGTCCTCGTCCGTTAGCTCTGCGCGAAACTCCAGTTTTAGTTTGTCCTTCGCCAAGATATGCGAGTCGATGAATCCCTGTACCGCCCCGTATAGTGTGCGGTAGACCTCTGCCTGAGCGAACTTCTCAGCGTGAATCTGAAGCGATAGAGCGGTTTGTTCGTCCTTAGCCTTTTCGATCTTCTCCGGCAGTTGATCCAACGCCGCCAGTTCGGACTGAAGTCCTTTCAGTGACTCCGGTTCCTTGTCATTCCCTTCGATCAATGCGCGGTTGGCCTGCCATTCTTCAAGGGCATTGAGGTACGCTTGATAAGCGCGGGTGGGCGCACCGAGTTTTGACTGGAGTTCGGCGATCTCCGTCTCGGCGGCGGCCAACTGCTTGCGTAGGCCTAGGGGATCGGCGGCGTCAAGCTGCTGTTTAGTAATCGTAATCGTCGCCGCTTCATCATCGCGCACTTTGGCAGGTTTGGTCTTGGTGATGGTCATTTCCACCAACTCGTCCACCGTCAACCCGAGTTCGGTTGCGTCTTCGTTTAGGGACGTCTTGAAGACCTCGAAGTCCTTCTCAGAGTTGTCCAGTTCCTCCAGCAACCGCTTGGCTACCGCGTGGCGACGCTCGGCGGTGCGCAAGGTGTCGCCCGCCTTCGTGATCTGATCGCTGAGGGATTTCTTGGTTGCTTCCGCTGCCGATAGGTCTATCAGCAGTGTTGAATCGGGTGCTGGCGTTTCCGCGTTTGCGGCGGGATTGGACACTTCGGACGGCTTGACCTTGTCGTGCGCCTCAAGTTCTAACTTGCGCCGATTGATTCTTTCAAGAAGTTCGCGCTTGGCAGTGGGATCTGCCTTGGCTTCAAGGATCGCCCTTGACCGACTGACCTCACGAAGCTGCTTGAGCACCGAATCAATCCGCTTCTGCTTTTCACCGGTTTGGAACCGGACGATTTCGTCCAAGGTGGCGTAACCTAATCGCTCAGCCTCCGGTACATGTGAGAAAATGACGGCCTTGAGCTCCTGTTCGAAGCCTTCCTCCCCGATCCCCACAAGCTCGTTGCAGACCGTCTCGACGTGATCCTGTGGGAGGTACTTGAGGCGTTCAATCTCCTCAGGTTTGATTGTTTCTGCCAGACATTTTGTAGCCTTGTCCCCTGATTCCCATTCGAGAGTCGCATCGAAAAAACCGGCGAACCCGCCTCTTGGGTGGCGGAAGCGCTCCTTACTCAAGAAGGAGAAGGCATCCGCGTTCTTGGTGGCACCCAACAGACCGAGCGTGTCGGATAGCGCGCTCTTCCCGCTGCCCTTGTTCCCCACAATCGCAATGAGTCCATGATTGAACAGGACGTTGCCACTGAACCACTGTTCGGTAGTTGGAGCATTGGGTTTCCGTTCGAATGAAATGCCGCGAATGTACTTCGTACGGTTTTGCTCGACTCTAACTATTTCAGGTGGGCGGTTTCCAGTGAAGACGCGATCGCGCGGCTCGCGGAATACCATCAGTAAACCGCGGAACGTCGGGTCTGCGCGGAACCACAGAGGAGCCTTCGCGCTGTAATCAGTTGCATTGTGATTGTCGGAACAGATAACGAGGGGCTTGTCCAACCCTGTCTCCGGGAAAATGATATTCAAGTGACGATCGACATCCTTGAGTTGACCGATTTCCATCAAATCAACATGCTCTTTCGTGATATCGTACTTGATGCGCTGTTGGAATTGCTCGCGGTTGCTGATGCTTTCAATGGAGTTGCTCTTTTCCCCCGCGTGAATGGAAATTGCGCCGCCGAGTTTCCGCGCCTCGGCAGCCCCGCTCGCAATGGAAACATAGACCCTCTGGTCTCCTCCCTTTTCTTGAATGGCCGTAGTGGTCAGCCCAAGACTGCCTTGAAGTGTCGTCCAAACGTGGTCAAGGTCACAGTCTTCGGGAAAGATGCAGATGTAATGGATCGGTTTGTCACCATGCTCATCCCGAAGTTCAATGCCAGGAAGAACTGTGAGCTTGCCAGCACCAAGAGTCTGTAACTCCTGAATCCGGCAGACATCCATTGTATGGTGATCGGTGATGGCTATAACTCGCAGTCCCACTTGGATAAGGGAATCAACGATCTGTTGGTTTGAAATGCTCTTGTCCTCGTAGTCGAACGAACTGGGCGTATGAAAATGCAGATCCCAACGGTTCCAAAGCGAGCCCAGTGGTGAATACGCACTCATGCGAAACTCCTTACTCCATAGAGGAAGAGGCTGAGCGGCTTCTTATCGCTCGACAGGCATTGCTGATGCTGAAGATAACCGACTTGCTTCTTGGGGTCCTGGACGTAGTTCATGTTCTTCTCCCTCTGACTGCCGGGCGGTACCGTTTGTGTCTCATCTCCCGCCTCCTGTCCGCTCATGCAAGGCTTGGCGGCCCTTCTCGACTAGCCGGTATTTCTGCTTGCTGCTGCGCGGCTTGTCGGGGATGGTGCGCTCACTCCAGTCTGCAAGCAGAAGTGGCTCCGGATGCGTCTTCAGGAAGTGAACGCGGTCTTTCAAACCGGCGGCCGCCTGCAGTTGCGCGAAGGAACAATCCGAACGAGCCGCTTCCGGAACACGGGCGACTTGTCGGGTCATGTCCCATCCTCCCCGCCGCGTTCCATCAGCGCCTTTTCACCTTCCGGGGTCAGCCGGTACTTCTGCAACCTGCTGTTAGGTTTATCTGGCACGGTCATCTCAATGAGCCCCGCCTGAAGGGCGGGATGGAGATAATTGTCGCGCAGTGTAGGGCGATGGTTCATCTCCAGGCCCCTCATGATTTCAGCGGCCGTCATGGGTCGGTTTCCCAAGAGCGCCAGCAATCGTTCGACTTGGTCGGTCACTTGGTCGGTGACTTGGTCGGTGACTTGGACTGTCACCCCCACGGACACATGGAACTTCACGACCGCCGACCCTGCAATCTCATGGAATTCAGGGGGACGGATTCCCGCCTTGCGGCACATCTCGATCACGCGATTGGTTCCACGGCCCCACTTTTCAATCAGCCCGGCGCGGTGGAAGACGTCAGCGATGATGGGGTTGCGCAGGACGGACGTGTGCTCGCGGGAGAGCATCTCCGGCGTAATGCCGGCCGGGAACGTCCCCGTGCTCCAGACTTCCACGCGGTCGTCGAAGATGGCCAGGTAAATCGCGCCGCCCGCGTTGGAGTAGTCCCGGTGGATGAGCGCGTTCACCAGAATCTCGCGCATGGCGTCGGGCGGGATCAGCGGCCGGTCCTCGCGCTGAAGCTTGCCGGGAACAATCTTGCCGGGAAGCGGCAAATGCCGCTGGCAGAAGACCTCGGCCTCTTCCAGCAGTTTGAATGCCGGGCCGCGCACGTTCTTCTGGTCTATGAATTCCGTCTTGTCCAAGCCTCGGAACCGTGCCATGCGCAGTTCGCACTGCGGGTAGTCGGGCATGAACTCCTTGCCGAAAAGCACCGCCGCCGCTTGAAGGATGCGGTCGTCCTTGCGCACGTCCAGGCGGTCGAGAACACCGGGCAAACGACTTCCCACCGGCTCCGTGAGATGCCCCTTGGCGCGGGCGGCCTCGACGATGCGAAAGACCTCGGCGCGGTCGATGTCCTTGATGGACACCCCCTCCGCCGGTTCATTCTCCCAGCGTCGTTTGCTGTGAGCGCGCTCCAGCAGCCGTCTCTCGTACTTGGCCTGCGGCATTCTCCGCGTTGTGCTACCCACGCGCTCGTAGGCGCGCCCCTCATACGTGAAGGGAATGGCGTCGGGGACGCTCTCCACCGAGACGGCGACCACCTCGCGGCCCGTTTTGACCTTCACACACTCAATCGAAAGGTGGGCGGGGGGCTCGAACCGTTCGGCGGCCTGCGCGATATCGCGGAGCGTCTGGTCGGAGACACCCTGCCCTTCGGCTTTGCCGTCCGGGCGGACGCCGAAGAGCGCCATGCCGCCGGTGCCGTTCAGGAATGCGCAAAGGGTCTGCATGCCTTCCTTCAGCTCGCCGGTCGAACGCTTGAACTCCAGTGCCGGGCCCTCGCCCTGACGTAGAAGAGCCGATAGTTGCTGCAAGTTGGCCGGGGCATTCGTGTTCATGCCAGCCTCCACCGGAACAGGAAGATGGTTTTTACCGCGTGCGTCTGATGAAGTTGGCCCTCGATCCGTTTGATGAGTTCGTCACGCTGGCCGCCGATCAGCACGTACTGGCCGGCATGAGAGCGGAATTGCTCCCGGAACTTCGCAAGACCTCTCACCATTCCATGCCTCCCAAAAGAGCATCGAGAGCTGACTGGATGCGTTCATCGGTGCTGTCTCTCAACGAAAGATAGAGCGACAGGCGGTCCACCTTTCCATCATGGGCAAAAGGGGCTGGGGTGTATTTCCAGAGTTCGATCTCGAAGGCCCCCGGCTCGGGCAAGGTCAGCTCGACAATCTGGTCGTGCTGCATCCGCACCTTCCACTCGTCGGCCGAAAATGCGAAAACCGGGACCTTCGGTTCGGCCAGCATGGTGTAACGGGCCAGGGCGCTCTGCCCTGCCAGACTGCCGTTTCCCGTTTGCATGGATGAAGCAACATACAGACGTTTCCTTACCGGGGTATTCAGATAGGGCAGCACCTTTTCCCAAAGGGGCGTCCCCGTTTCAGGAAAATGAAGATGCCGCTCTTTCCCCATAACGGAATGCTCGCCAATGCCGGCCGTTTCCAGTTCGTCAAAGGCCCGGGTCATGGTCATGGCGGAATATCCCAGGCGGTGGGCGATTTCGGCGGGCGTCACCGTGTCGGTCTCTTTCCGCCACAGGACATGCAGGATCAAGGCCTGGGTGGAGGGACTGAAAACCGGCTTCTTTTCCCGCAATCGCTTCAGGTGCTCGCGCAGGTCAATCCCCAGCATGGGCAGATACATCTGATTACCCGGAACAATGAAGGGCACTTTCTGCTCGATCAATCTCTTGCGGTTGTACGAGGTGACCGCATGGCGCACATACACCGCCTCGAACTGGCCCCGGGATCGAACCTGATCCAGATGTTTGCCGATAACCGCGGGGGTCTGCTCCTCCTCCCCGGTATCGGCCATCAACACACATTCGGTTCCCAGCACATCCATCTTGAAGAAGCGGTAGCGTTCGCGGAGGTATTGGGGCAGTCTGCTGCTCTTCTCCCAGGGGTGGGGCGCAACCGGGGTGCCGAGGGTCTCCCGAAGGTACTGTTCCAATCGATGAATGAGTTTCTTCATGGCTCGTCACTAACCTTTTTCCTGAATACTAACATAAGCCATGTTATCGTGCAATTCAAGTGTTTTT
>JAHIPE010000078.1 GCA_018894655.1 Actinomycetota bacterium | reverse complement strand
TTCTTGCCCGACGTGGCAGGTGAGTTCGGGCTGGAGGAGGGCCAGGTGACCGTGATGATCCACTCCGGTTCGCGCGGCGTGGGCCACCAGGTGTGCACCGACTACCTGAAGGTCATGGACCGGGCGGTGAACCGGCTGGGAATAGAGCTGCCCGACCGGCAACTGGCATGCGCCCCGCTGGACTCGCCGGAGGCCGCCGACTACATGGCCGCCATGGCCTGCGCCGCGAACTACGCGCTTGCCAACAGGCAGGCGCTCATGCACTGGGTCAGGCTCTCGTTCGAGCAGCACTTCTCTTCGCCCGAGGAGAGGCTGGGAATGGACCTCGTATACGACGTTTCCCACAACACCGCCAGGATGGAGACCCACCAGGTGGACGGTGAGCCGCTTGAACTATGCGTGCACCGGAAGGGGGCGACCGCCTCCTTCCCACCGGGCCACCCCGAGCTACCGCCGGCGTACTCTAAGGTGGGACAGCCGGTGATAATCCCCGGGGACATGGGTACGGCCTCCTACGTGCTGGTGGGGACCGAAACCGCCATGAGAGAGAGCTTCGGGTCCACCTGCCACGGGGCGGGAAGGACCATGAGCAGGACAAAAGCCAGAAAGAGCATCCGGGGAAGCGAGCTAAGGGAGAGGCTGGAGGCGGAGGGGATACTGGTGATGGCCGGGAAGGACTCCCTGCTGGCGGAGGAGGCGCCCGAGGCTTACAAGGATGTCTCCCGGGTGGTGGACGTGTGTGAGGGAGCGGGCCTGTCTCGCAAGGTGGCGAGGCTCAGGCCGATGGCGGTCCTCAAGGGATAGGCCGCCTTGCCCACCGGTATTTTTAATGGTACTTTACAGTTTCATCGGGCCTATAGCTCAGTAGGCTAGAGCGCACCCCTGATAAGGGTGAGGTCGGTGGTTCGAGTCCACCTAGGCCCACCATTCCAAGCAATCACTACGCCATGCCAGGTGGATGAAGAAGCACCGGGTGGGGGCCCCCGCGCGACGGAGGAGCGTGGGGTGGTTCGAGTCCACCTAGGCCCACCAGCCCTGGTGTGTCGCGTTGGTATTAACGCTTCTGTGTGTGGCAACTCCTCTTGTTTGCCACTACATACGAACGGGGTTGAACATGGGGGTTCATAAGGGGCAACCGGTTCAAATCCCCTTCACAACACAAGCCCCTTACGAACGAGAACCGTTTATCCCTCTCAGTATCCTTTGCACGCGCCTTCAGGCCGGTCCGGTGGGGTCCCAAGACTACTCGTTGAGCCTGTTTCGAAGCTCATTCCTCTTGTCCCAGAGGCCGGATAGCCCTTGGTAGATATCGTTAAGCTGCTTGTACAAGGCGTCGTTTGTCCTGTTGTAGGCGTTGTAGTCGAACGGCTGACCCGACTCAACCGCCGCTGCGGAATTGACGGAGTAACTGACTATTTCAACGATCTTGTCCACCCACAGGATCCCCCTGTCAAGGTACTCTATCGCCATGTTGGCGTACTCCTTGTAACCTTCCACATACTTGCCCTCGATGTTCAGGACCTTCTGATATTCAGGCTTGGCTTTTTCAGCTTCAGCCTTCATAGAACCTACTAGCGGTGCAATGACGTTAAGGTTGTCCCTGACCTGCTGGCTGGGGGGCATGTATAGCGAGCTGCTCATGAAGGATGTGTAGCTGTCGAGGGCGCTGGTAACCTGGGCGGCTATTGCCGCGGCGGAATCGGTTATTTCGTTGCCCTTGTTGATGTAGGCAATGGCACAGACATCCGCGAAGCTGGTGGGATCGATGTACCACTCTCCGTTTCTCTTCACCATCTCCAACGGGTTTTCCTCGGAGAGCGCGTCGGTTTCCCTCTTTCCCTCCAGCACGTAAGTGGCGGTTCCCGCGGTCGCTTCAACGGTCGCTTTGTCCCCGCTGACCTCCGCCTCAAGCTCAAGCCCCTTGATCTTCACGTCCCCGGAGACGCCTTTGAAATACTCTTCCCTGAAGACCTTTTCCAGCTCCGGGTTGCTCTGTAACGATTCCCGGTCTATAAGCGCTATCATTGCATCCATGTCTTTCGCTTCAGCGGCACGGTAGAACTCACGGGCGACCTCATCGGGTCGGTGCCCCCCTTCGAACACCACCAGTACCAGTACCAGCACGACAGCCACGATCGCCAGCAGGGCTACTATGCCCAGGGCGACGGCCATCTGTGTCTTACGGGGCTTTTTCACGCTCGCGGGCGGGGCGGCGGGAGTGATTCCGGGTGCTGCCTGAGTAATGGGCGGGGGCGCCGACGGCGCCGGTGGAGGCGGGGCG
Organism: Actinomycetota bacterium; assembly: GCA_018894655.1. GTDB lineage: Bacteria > Actinomycetota > Geothermincolia > Fen-727 > Anoxymicrobiaceae > JAHIPE01. The sequence continues at coordinate 540 of JAHIPE010000078.1, read as the reverse complement.
GGGCCGGGCGCAGCCTCTCCTTCCGTCTCGGTTCGCTTGACCGGTGCGCCGCATTTTACACAGAAGTCGTCGACCGGGGCTATATCCCCACCGCATTTGCTACAGAACATCGTGACCTCCTGGCTCCTTGTTACCTTTCGGAACAACGGTGTAATGTTCTCACGGCGCCTGATGAGCGAGTCACTCCAATTTGTAACAGTCGTTGACAAGCCAGGTGCCTTGCTCGTTCTTCATCTCGAACTCCCTTATGTACTCACCCTCGGTCCCATCCTCCTCTGACCGGTCGCGCTGGAGTATCTTGAACAGTATCGTGTTGTCGTCTATTACCTCGTAATCGGAGACCTCCGCGCCGATCACGTCGAAGTCGCCCTGGTCGGGCGGCGGGTACATGGCGCCCGGCCCGCAGAACTTCTCATAGCAGTTGGAAGTCATGTACAGGGAACCGGAGCACCAGCCACCGCTCACGTAAACACCCAGGAACTCATTCATTACTTCCCGGGCGTGCTTTATATCGTTTTCCCTGTAGTCGGTCAGTTGTTG
>JAHIPE010000077.1 GCA_018894655.1 Actinomycetota bacterium | reverse complement strand
GGAAAAGCGGTTGACGAGGGGTTTGACGCCGGCCATCCCATGGCGGCAGTCATGCGCTCCCTGCAGCCTGCTGATGTCGAGATGGACCGGGAGGCCCGCGAGCGGTTGATGGGTCACCTGTTCTCGGTCCAGAGGAGAATGTCCCGCGGGAAACATAGGCGCGGGCGGGCAGGCTGGAAGGCCGCGATGACAGCGGGGGTTGCCGCAGCCGCGGTGGTGGCAGTCGCCCTCGCGATCATGGTCCCCGGCTCGGAGAAGCCCGAGCCGGCCAGGCATTTCGCGAGCGCGAGCGGGTTGCTGGGCAACGTGGAGGTAATGCCGCCCCACGGCGAGTGGCGGGCGGTGACGGAAGGAGAAAACCTGGAGGTGGGCGCCTCCGTGCGAACCGGAGAAGGCTCTTTTGCCACGATGGTTTTCCCCGATGGAAGCATAATGCGTATTACCGATGGCTCCGAGGCCCGGATAAAGGGCCTGGACGCGCAGTCGGTTTTACTGGAGCACGTAAGAGGCGGCACGTACCACCGGGTCCACAAGGGTACCAGGTACACCGTGATAAACCAGGATGTCTCCTCCCGGGCGCTGGGAACGGCGTTCAACGTGGATAACCGCGTGCAGGGCGACCTGGAGATACTCACGGTCCAGAGTGCGGTGGAGGTCAGTATAGGGGAGCACCAGCCGATCACGGTCGGCGAGGGGGAGGTCATGGTGGTCTCCCTTTCCGAGGACAAGAAGGCCGTCAAACAACAGGTCTCCCGCGAGCGGCTTGCCGAAGGCAGGCTCTACGCCAACGTCCGGCAGGACGCGCAGGAGGGGTACAGCACCGGGATATACGAGCAGGTCGACGTGGAGCCGGAGGAAACGCCCGAGGAAGAGTCCGACGACCCGGGCGAGGCCTCACCGGTGATATCCCTCGAGGGTAACGCCACCGATGCCGGGGTATCCCTCAAGTGGAGCTGGGGCGCGGATCAGGAAGGCGTGTTCCACGAGTTGGTGGTGCTCCGCTCCGGTTCCTGCAAGCCGGTGTACCCCGATGACGAGATAGCCAGGTACTCCGATGTCTCGATCAGGACCGCGAGCGACGATAGCGTTACGGGGGGGCTGACTTACCAGTATCGCCTCGCCGCCCGTTCCGGTTACGGTAGCATCACGTACAGCAACACGGTGGTGATTAACGTTCCCGTTCCCAAACCCGAACCGAAGCCGGCCTCGATATCCCTGTCCGCTTCGCCCTCGGCAAACGGCATTACCCTGGAGTGGAGCGTCTCCGGCGTGACTAACTTTAACGGCTTCGTAATTGAGAGGATGGTGGAGAAGGCGCCCAAGGCGTCCAAGACCCCGGCCGGCAGTGTCTACGTGACCCGCATAGACAGCAACGACGTCTTCTATACGTACCTGGATGGCGACGCGGCCCTGAAGCATACTTACACCTACCGTGTCGGGCTCGTCGTCGAGGGCGCGGTCATGATCTACTCGAACCGCGCCACGGTCGAGGTGCCGTAAGCGATTCGCCGCTGTTCCTCGTAGCGCCGGCATCTTACCGGCTTCTATTTACCGAACGCCGCGGATCCGGGCGACCTCATCACCCCAACCCCTTGAGCCGCGTCTCTCCAGGCGCGGATCCGGGCGGCCTGAGAGATCGCCCTCATCACCCCAACCCCTTGAGCCGCGTCTCTCCAGGCGCGGATCCGGGCGGCCTGAGAGACCGCCCTCAAATCAGCGTTGGGCGGATCCGAGTGACGTGAGACCCCCTAGTTGGAGACAAACCACTTCCCGTCCTGCTCGACGAGCAGTATCGTTGTTGGAATGGGGAACGGCTTGGTCATCTCGAGCATGTCGAAGACCTCAGACCCGTTCTCGCTGGTGACCTCGATTTCAAGCGTCTTCACCACTACCGTTGCCTTGCCGGCCTCGTTGCTGGTGGTCTCACCATCGAATTTATTAAGGCCGACCACTCCCATCTTCTCGTAAGGTACCAGCAACCGCTCCATATCGCTGATGAGTTTCGTTCCGCTGACGGCGACATCCCCGAGTCTGGAATGGTCGGCGGAGGCCATAATCTCGAAGAACTCCTCTACCGAGCCCTCCGGGTTGCCGGCTGACGGCCCGCTTTTTCGCAAAAGGCCGTAG
>JAHIPE010000005.1 GCA_018894655.1 Actinomycetota bacterium | reverse complement strand
CCGTCCTCGTCCAGCCAGGAACTGGCCCTCCCGCCGAATATCTCGTCGGCCTCCACCAGGGACACCTCCAGGCCCAGGTCCAGAAGGTTAATGGCGGTTGCCAGGCCGCCCATTCCGCCGCCCATCACTATCGCTTTCATCTTAAATCCTCCTTACGGTCGTCCCTGCCGGCGGCCGTGCGGCGCCGCATTGCGTTCCACGGGAGACAAGTATATTTGAAATGAGCCGGCAAATAAAGGATAGTGGTATTGGACTGATGAGTTTATTTCTGTTACGGTAATAAATGCGTTGAACCGCAGTAATGGCGGTCACAGCTTGAAAGTTGAATTACCTGCTAATACGCAAGTTGGACTGCCAGAATTTAAAATTCAAGAACTTGCCGCACCTTTTCACCCGGCTTACGGCGATCACGGGTGGGTTTCCTTCTCCTCCTGCTGGTTTTCCAGCAACCTCTCGAGGTTCGAGACGCCACCGGTATCCCGCTTTTTCTTTCTAATGACGCGTTTCCGAGGGGCTCCTGCCTGCTCTTTCGCCGGGGCTACCGCCTTAACGCTGGACCTCTGTTGCGCCTTGCGCTTCACGTCCATTGTCGGGGTTGCTCGCTCGAGCTTGTCCGGAGGATACGTTTTTCGGTCCCGGTAGTCGAGCACGATGGCCCGTACGATGAAGCCCGCAACTAGCAGTATGAACGCTATTGGAATCACAACGAATAAAACTTCCATGCAGCATTACCTCCGCTGTTTATAACGCCTGACACGCTATATGGAAACCGGTTACACCTTTAGCACCAGGGCGGTTACGGAGTGCGCGGGGAACGTGTACTTGGGCAGCACGTCACCGGTATCCGGCATGGAACTGGTGATGCTGACCTCCTCGTCTTTTCCGTACCAGTTAAACGCGCCGGGGCCGGGTCCGTTCAAGCAGTGGACCTCTACGCCGGAACCGGCGCCAAACCCCTTGATCGACAGGCCCGTTTCGATGTCGTCAGTCATGTGCCGGTTAATCACGAACAACGTGAGGACCTTCCCGTCGCTTGCGAGCGTCGCGGAGCAATCCAGGACCGGAACGTCCTCGATCGGTGGAATGCCCCCAAGGCGAGGTGCCGAGAAATCCGGGCACCTGCAAGTTGCCGCCACCCTCTCCGGCCCGGCAAGCCGGCAGTACATCAGGAACGGGTAGTAGATGGCAGACCGGTAAAAGCGGTCCCCGGAGGCGCTCAATACACCGAGCACGTTCACCAGTTGCGCGATATTGCCCATCTTCACGAAACGGGACATCCGGTGCATGGCGTGAAAGACCCCGCACACGAAAAGCGCGTCACGGAGCGTCCAGCGCGGCACGAGCAGTTGGGTGGGGCTCCACCATAGGTTCCACTCGTCCAGGGCGACCCCTATCCCGCTGTCCGGGCCCATCACCGCGTTGATATCCTCCTCGGTCTCCAGGAGCCTGCGCTCGAACTCGAGGGGGGACGCGACTATGGCGCGGTACACACCGGACGAGCCCCTACGGACCCGTGAGTAGCACACGCCCGCCATCCTCTCCAGCCCCGGCAGGTATATGTGTACCGACAGCAGGTCGATCTTCTCCCCCGCCACCGAGAGCACTTCCCGGTTCCACCCCCTGCTCAAGTACCGGTCCGCTCCCACCGCCACGAAATCCAGCTCTCCGTCGACCTCCTCCATCGCCCCCCTGAACTCCAGGAACCTTTGCCCGTATTCGTCAGGCCGGGAGTGCCCCAGCGCCCAGAGCCCGTACATCTCGTTGCCTATCCCCCAGGTGCGCACACCCCACGGCTTCTCGCGCCCGTTCTCGGCCCGCCGCCTTCCCTCCACGGTGTCCTGTGTGCCGTTCATGTACTCCACCCAGCGCGCGGCCTCCATCGCCGAACCGGTGCCGAGGTTCACGTTTACGTACGGCTCCGACCCGAGCGCCTCGACCAGTGCCATGTACTCGTCACTGCCGAAGGAGTTGGGGTCAAGGACCCTGGTGATGGGGCCGCACCGCGACCAGTACCGGTTCCTGCGAAGGGGACGGTCCTGGACCGGCCCAATCCCCTCCCTCCAGTAGTAGCCGTCGGCGTAGAGCCCGCCCGGCCACCTGATGACCGGGGGCTTGCTCTTCCTGACGGCCTCGATGAGGCCCTCCCGCAGGCTCCACGGCCCGCTCGCGTGCCCAGGCCTCTCGTTCCTGAGAAGGCCCCCATAGATGCATCGCGCCATGTTCTCTATGAAGTGCCCGTATATTCTCGGGTCTATCTCGTCCAGTGACCGGGACGCGTCCACCTTTATGCTGTTCTCCATCAATCCACCTCCTGCGCCTCGCCCGCTGGCGGGCTTCTTCGACAACGGTCATCCCCACGCGCGGTCACTGCTAAGTGCCCCGTTCCATAAATACGGTGTCGTATCGAGAGCGCCGAGGCGCCGCTCATGCAAGGCGCGCGACCGAGCTGTACTCCGTGAGTACCGCGAGGGAGCGGAACGCAGCAGGTGCGGATGCATCGACGTTCGAAT
>JAHIPE010000076.1 GCA_018894655.1 Actinomycetota bacterium | reverse complement strand
GCCGGTTGACCGCTCGTAATACTGTAGACCGCAACGAAGGTGATGAAACGCCTCACGCTCATACTCGATATCCCTTCCGCGGGCTGAGGCTTCGCCGGCCCTGGTCCTAATAAAGAGATCGTACTCAGAACGTGAAACCGGGTCGGAAAGGACATCGTAGGCTTCGCGGATCATCTTGAACCTTTCACCGGCCCATTTCTCCTTTGAGGAGGGGTGCTTGTCCGGGTGGTACTCCGCCGCAAGGGTCTTAAAGGCCCTCTTGATTACTTCCGGGCCCGCCTTGTGATGAACCTGCAAGATCTCGTAGTAGTCCTCTTGTTCCAAACCTCACCTCTCCAAGCGATAAGCAGCCGCCATCATCGCGGCTGCCCTCTTCCCGGGATGGACCACTCAATCAAGTCTGGCTTTCCTGACATGGATATCCAGAACACCGTTGTTCAAGGCGTATGAAACTCCTTCCCAGTAGTTTCCTTCTGGCAGAGGAACTGTCCTTTCCTCCCTTTTTCCACCGATGGGCCAGGATAGCAGAAGGTTGCTATCCACAATGCCTATCGCCAGGTCATTCTCGGCGGCGTTGACGGGCTCAATCACCGCCCTGACAAAATCACCTTCATCAATCACGTCAAAGGGCGCCGTATCAGAAAGCACACGGGCATGCCTTTCTCCACTGAACCACCAGGATCGCCGCACCACTTTGCCGGTCTCGGTGTCAAGGCGGGAATCGGCGAACTCGACCATCCGTCTTCCCAGCTTTTTCTCGAAAATGGGGTTTATCTCCTTCTTGATAAGGATTATCACCTCCATGTGACACGAGGCGCCCGCGATATCCACCAGTTCGTCAATAGTCGCATGACCCCGCTCACGGAGGTACAGGAGTAGCTCGGCGGGCACGGGGTCCAGGCCCGCGGCCACGCCCAGGATGTCTTCCGCTTCAACGGGGGGCAGGCAAAGGTCGGCTATTTCTTCCTTCCAGGAACCTGGGTCTTTGAGGTTCAGCCAGACTTTTCTTCCCGTTCCCGACTGGTGCTTGAACTCGATAACCAGCACCGGCTTCTTCCCGATCCCCATCCTGTGCTGCTCCACCCGGGCGTCGGTTATGCTGTCCAGGCTGATGATGTGCCTGTGACCGTCGGCAAACTCGCAGACAAGGAACCCCTCATCAAGGCTTGCCACGCAGTATCTCCAGCCTGATCTCCCGGTGGCCTTGTAAGCCCCTTTGACAATCCTGGGATAGACATTTGTTTCATCATTTTTCAACATGTTGATAACCGGTTTCCGCAAATGGTATTTTCAAATACAAGAGCTACGAAACGAGGACGGGGGGGCTGCCCGCCTCGTTAGTCCTTCGTTTCCGTCATCCCCTTGCCTTTCAACTCCTGCTTTCCCTTGATGGTGATCCTGTATTTTCCCGAGGCCAGCAGGTCTATGTAATCAGCCCTGGCCAGGGAGTTGAGGACCAGCCGCGCGTAGTTTGGGTCCACCCTCATCTTGCGAGCCACCGCCTGGGCCCCAACGTCACCCCCCGCGTCATGGACTTTCCGCAGAGCCTCGAGCTCGGTTCCGCCTGCCATAACCTGTCACCCCTTTCCGGATTCCTTGACCCCTTTCCTGAGAGCTTCTTCCTTCATGGATTCAAGCTTTACTACATCTCTGTCAATAAGCTCCACCTGTTTTTCCATCCACTCAACCCTGGTAGCCAGCTTCTCTCGCGAGTACATGAATTCACATATCAGCACATCGACTCCCGCGGGGGTGAATACATATCCCACACCCGTCTCCTTCCTCAGCCATCCCCTGTTGGCCATGGTTGCCAGGAGGAACTCCGCATAGCCGGCAGATACCCCCATCGCGCTGCCCACCTGCCTCTTATGGGCGTTTCCCTGTTTCTGGATGGTCTTTAAGACCTCAATCTCGTTGGGGGTAGCCACTGCCAGCCTCCTTTTCCCGGTAATCCGCTACATCTTGCTTTGAACCATACGCCTCTAAGGACCTCGGTCGCCTCTAGCGGCAGGCGCTCTTGAGAAGGGGCCGGGCACACGATTCCAGAACACCCGCCAGCCGGGATATCTCATCTCTATCCCCCCCGGTGATGGCCCTCTTGAGATCAATCAAGGCACTTTCGACCTCTTCGGCAAGGGAGGCTTCGCTCTCGATATCAGCCCTCTCCAGGGACATCTCGGCGCCCCTTATGACATTATCCGCATAGATATGGGTTTCCACTTCCTCCCGCATCCGGGCATCCTCCTCGGCGTAGACGGCGGCATCCTTTACCATCCGCTCTATCTCTTCCGGATCCAGACCCCTCGTGGACGAGACCCCCAGCCGCTCGCCGTTTCCCGAGTAGAGGTCTTCCGCGGAAACGCCCAGTATCCCGTCAACGTCCACCTCGAAAGCAACCTCGACCCTGGCCGAGCCCCGCGCCGCCGGTTGGACACCCTGGAGCTGAAACTTGCCCAGGGCGATGTTGTCCCCGGCCATCGCCCTCTCTCCCTGCAAGACGTGTACCTCCACCTCCACCTGGTTGTCCTCGGCGTTGGTGACTATGAGAGATTCGGATGTGGGGATAGGGGTGTTACGCTCGATTATCCTGGAGAATATGCCGCCCAGAGTCTCGATTCCCAGCGACAGCGGTACCACGTCCACCAGTACCTTCTTACTCGTTTGTCCTGTCAGTATACCCGCCTGCACCGCCGCCCCAAGGGCCACGATCTCGTCGGGGTTCTCACTTGCCAGGGGTTCCTTTTCCAGGAGGTCCCGCAGTGCGTCCTTGACCGCGGGCATCCTGGTGGCTCCCCCTACCAGTATCCCGGTATCGACCTGCCCGGGTGTAAGCCTGGCATCCGAAAGCGCGCGCCGGGTGGGCGGGATCATCCTCCGGACAAGGTCGGATGTAAGGTCCTGGATTTCCTCCCTGGTCAGTGTGAAATCAAGGTGCCCGGAGCCCTCGCTCCCGGAGACTATGGATGGAAGCGTAATCCTGCTTACCAGGGACCTGGACAGGTTTACCTTCAGTCTCTCGGCGGCTTCTTTCAAGCGCTGGAGCGCCACCTTGTCTTCTCCAAGGTCAATGCCTCGCTCCCGCCGGAACCGCTCGAGCATGTACTCGACGATCCTCTGATCGTAGTCATCCCCGCCAAGACGAGTATCCCCACCGACGGCCCTGACCTGGAAGACCTCTCCGTTGAGCTCAATGATAGAAACATCAAATGTGCCGCCACCCAGGTCCCAGACAAGCACCGTCTGTGCTCCCTCTCGGTCCAGCCGGTATGCCAGGCAGGCGGCGGTGGGTTCGTTCAGGATGCGCATTACCTCGAAACCCGCTATCTGTCCCGCTTCCCTTGTCGCGTGCCGCTGCCCGTCGTTGAAATAGGCCGGAACGGTAATCACGGCCCCGGAAACCTCCGTTTCCAGGTAGGCCTCGACGTCCGACTTGATCTTCCCGAGGATCATGGCGGAGATCTCCTGTGGGGTGTATTCGCCGGAGTGCAGGGAGAGCTTCGTCCCGGTCCCCATTTTCCTCTTCACCGAGATGGCCGTCCCCTCCGGATTGGCGACAGCCTGGCACTTCGCCATTCGGCCCACGATCCTCCTTCCTCCGGTGGAAAAGGCCACCACGGAAGGTATGAGCCTGTTCCCCTCGCAGCAGGGGATGACCACGGGTTGGCCATCCTGCATTATGGCGGCTACCGAGTTAGTGGTTCCAAGGTCAATCCCAAGAGCTATCGACATCTGTTGCAACGTCCTCCCTGCATCAACTCGTTCACGCCTTCTGAGGCCCGGCTTCCCTGCTCGCAGCCCTGGGGCTCACCCAGCCACAGGAAGAGCACCCCTGGCCCAGGAGCCTTTCCGCATGGTCCCGCCCGCCGCAAGCCGGGCACGACTCCATTTCGCGGTCAAGCGCTTCGGGCAGTTCCCCCCTGGAGACCATTTCAAGAACTCCGTGCCACTGCTGCACCTTCTCGTCGGTCCCGGCAAAGCTCGCCACTTCCTTCCCGTCGCCGTTCTGGAACACTAGGTCCAGCACCTGTTGTTCCCTCGATAGCCCGGAAGGACGTCTTTGCTCCAGGGTCACCCCCATGATCCTCTCCGACTCGACCTCGAGACACTTCCGGGACTCGAAGCTCGAGACCCAGATTAGCCTCCCGCCGGTCAGGTACAGATTGCCCGGCCTCCACAATTGCTCTATCAACCCCGGTGAACCCTGTGGCCTCGCAAGATGCCACATCTTGCTTTCGCAGAGCAGTTCCTCCCCGTGAACCAGGAAGGACGACTCCCGGGGCAGGAACGTGCCGATAACCTCCCCGCCCAAAGAATGCCCCATATCATGTGCCACCGATTCGATGCTTTCGATGAGTTCCGGGGCGTTCTCGGCGCGAATGCGCACCGGTTCACCGGAGCAGAGAACTATCCGGACCTCTTCCCCGGTGATATCGAGTGAGTTCTCATCGTTGACCAGGGCCAGGCCCTCTATCTGCCCGACGCTAGAATGAAAAACAACCTCATCAAAGGCTTTCTGATAAAGAATCAACCTCTCGTTGGTCAAGAAGATCCTGCCGGGTCTCCAGGTCTTATATATCCCCTTGACGCAGTGCTTGGAGCCCAGCATGGAAGCCAGTATCTCTTCGGCGGGCTCCAGCGCCGGGGCCTGCCTTTGCTTCCGCCCTCCCTCCCGTGCCCTTATCGACTCGTCCCAATCGCTCATGAGACCGTACTTCACCATGGTCTCCATGCCCGCTATGGCCGCCCTCAGGTTCACCCCAATGAGCGGTATCCCGGCGACAGAGACTATGAGGTCGGCCTGGATCACCAGTCCCTTCTCAAGGACCCTGTCCAGAAGGTCAACCAGGGTTGCCTGTGTTTCCCTGATGGGTTCCACTCTACGCTCCTTCTAGCACGCCTACCCCCCGGTGACGAAGCTGTACGGGGGCCAGGGACCCATGTATCTAACCGTGAAGCCATCCATGGACTCTATTCTCTCGAGCTCTTCGCCAAGCCTCCTGGCCTGGTCCGGCGTCCCCAGGCATGCGAAGTTGGCCAGCATCGGCGTTTCACCCGACTTCTTTGTCCGCTCAACCCGGATATCATCGACACAGCCGTGGATGGAATCGTAGAACCTGTGGAAGTGCATCGTCGCCTTTTTTTCAAGACTGTCCTTGAGTTCCTTCTCCAGCTTCTGGCGATACATGTAGGCCGCGCCCTCGGACCTTGACTCTATCTTGCGGGTGAGCTCGAGAAGCTCATCGCTCTCCCTTACAATCCTTGTTCCCTCGAGCTCCGGATCCCAGAAGATCTGCACCCCGTACTCCGCCTTTCCACTGACGCGATCCATCTTGCCCTTGAGGACCTCTCTATCCTCGTTCAGCCACTCCCTGACGTTCCGCGCGGCATCCCTCCCATCCTTTTCCATGACAATAGTGTCAAACCCCATGGGTAACACGGCCCCGTACTTCTCCGAGGCCATCTGTACCACCCTGTCGTGTGACACGACCCAGCTCTCCACCATTTCCTGGTCCGCTGTGTCATACGCAAAGGCCGGGCAGGTATGCACAACAGCTGAAAACCCGCCCCCCGAAATGGTGAATACCTCGTTGCCGTCCACCCCGACGTTGCCAAGGGAATCGTCGTGCTCGCCCTCTATCACGCAATAAATATAGCGACCTTCACCTCGAGGCTCTTGGGAACCGCCTCCGCTGCCTGTGCCTTCCATGGATCTGTCTCCCTCCCCCGTGCAATCTGTGGACAATCAGTAGTTCAACTTCATTGACCTTACCCGTTTGCCGCGATGCTTGACCGTGTCCCTGCCGGACAGACGTACCGGTGATACCCTGTGATAGACAGCAAGGCACGGCTGGCTGGCCGTCCCCTGCATCTTCATCTCCAGGTGGTCGCCGGGGGCAAATCCCGCGAAGCTCAATAATTCCTCTTCCGGGATGACGGCCTCTTCTCCATCTACGTGGGCTAACCCGCACGCAATCACCGATTCCAGGGGCGAAATCCTTGAGCCGTATCCCGCAGGGTGAACCATCAACCGGGAACGCCTGGTTCCTCTCTTGATAGACACCACGTCAACCTGTACCGCCTCTTCGCCTTTGAGGCCAAGATGTATATAAACGCTTCGAGGTATTGGGATACGGCCTTCCTCGTCAATCTGCGCAAACCCCCTTATCAAGGCCATCGTAAGAACCCCTTGCCAATCACGCCGTGCCCCGGGCAGACGCCTTCCCGCCGCTTGCCCTTCGGACCTCGCCTGGAATATCCGCTCCCAGGAGATCGTTGATCACCGTGTTCGCCAGATCGTCAAGCTGTCCGCGAACCGACTGCACCGCCTCTGAGACCCCCTGCTCTCTTTTAATCTCATCGATAGCGTTGTCAAGCTCCATCAGGGCCTCACCAAGTCGTTCGATCTCCTCCTCGGTAAGACTTCCTCCATCCATCCTGTGGGTCGCCTGGGCTTTCAACGTGTCGGTGACAACCTCCACTATGGCAATAACGAGACCCAGGAGCCCGTGCTTTAGATTCTTCTCGTCTATGTCAACAACCACTTCGGACCTCTCAATCGAACCCGGTGCCCTCAAGCACCCTTGCTTCGTTCACGCTACCGCCTATTTCTTTCTGAGCATCACCTGGAGTACCCCGTTCCTGAAGGATGTCTCCAGCTTCTCCTTCACTTCGCAGGGGAGTTCCACCCTGCTGAACTTCTTTCCCCTGGCTGAAGAGGCATCGATCATCAGCGAAGTCCCCTCGAGTCCTACATCTATCTCCTTCTCCTCGTAACCGGGCAGCTCGGCGACCACCTTCAATGAATCCCCCTCGTCGAAGAGGTCCGCCGGTACCGCCTTCATGGTGTCGGCGCCCACTTTCACCTTCCTGGTCGCACTCCCGCGCGGCCTTCCCCTCCTCGCGGTCGGCCCCCCGGGCCCCCTTCGTACGCCTGGCGGAATGCTCCTGAAAGTCCCGCCCGTGGAAATCTCCCCTCCCCCGAGACGCAGCTCCGCTTCAGAATCCATATCCTGGAGTCTCTCCTGGAAGGCTGGTGACTCCTTGAGCGTCTCCAGGAGCTTGCCTAGCCCCGGGAGAATATCACCGAGCGAATCAATGGCCCCGGACGCCACACCTTTCTCCGTCCCTTCCACCTCCACGTTCATCTTCTTCGATTCCTCCATGCCCTCGAGAGCCGCCTCGATCTTCCCCAGTGCAGCCTCGATCTCTTCAAGTCGCCCGGAGATGTCATCCTGTTTGTCCGCGCTCACCTCTGCCCCCTTGTTAAACTCCGTCAAAAAACCACACACACGTTACGGACCCTGCGGAGATGCAACACCGCGCTTCGACCATTTTTCTAGGCTAGGTGGGTATCTGCCTGGCCTTGGCGCTGATCCACCCACACCAGGGACACCCCTCCGTAATGAGTTCCTCCACCGGCACCCTTTTTTCGCACTGGGGACAGCTCTCCTTCGCGACCTGCGCTTCTTCCCAGGCCGCGGTCTCCAGGTTTGTTCCCGAGGGAAACTCCAGGCCGTACTTCGCGGCGGTTTCAAAAGAAGCAAGCGCCGCCCTTATCTTGACTCCCAACAGCTCGACCCCGGCAACCGAAACCATGATGTCGGCGTTTATCACCAGGCCCTTGTCCAGGACCCTGTCTATGACGTCCGCCAGGCTCTTGCCTTCTTCCCGGTTGGGTTCAACTGCCATCCCAATCCTTCCTTATGTATTCCGCAGCTCAACTTATGCCAGCTATCCCCCGGCCATAGCCGATGAGTTCAGCTCTTCTCTATGTCCCGCAGTTCGTCTTCTGTCCGCTCGACTTCCCTTTCGTACTCCTCGTCGGTGATCTCCTCCATCTCGTGCCGCATCGCCAGGTCCACCAACCTCGCCTTTGCGGCGGCCCTGTAGTCTCCCTCCTCCTCGGCCTGTTCCAGAACGGTCTCGGCTATGTATGTGATTTCCCTTGCGGCGGAAAGGCCGACCCTGGCGGGCGCAAAAGGCGTGGTAATTACGACACCTACAACCTTGAAGAGGAACCTTAACAGGCCTATGTCTCTCGGCGGCGCTTCTATGGGACCGGGCGTCGTCCACCTGGGTAAGGCACCCATGTTTCTCGCAATTGTCATGGGTGGCACCTGGCTTGCCGGAGGAGCCATCCGGGAGCAGGTATATGGCGGAACCTGGCTTGCCGGCTCTACGAACTGCCCGACGTTGTACGGGGGTGTATTGACGGGTTCCGTTGGTATCTCCGTTGCCAGCGAGCCCGCGGGTATCTGTCCCGCGGCCACCATGATCTCAAACATCCTGTCAATGAACACCTTCAGAACGCCCAACTCCTCTCTTGTTACATACCCGGTTACCCGTCCCCGAGAATACACGAGGAAACATCACGCAACCCCCCGGGAGAGGTTATCTCGTGATCGAAAAGGGGCACGGCGATGACGTTTATCTCTTCATACTCGTCGATTATGCGGTTTAGGTTTCTCAACTGCTCCTCCCTCTTGGTAGCGCAAAACCCGCACTCGACCGGAGGTATGACCATGTTGACCACCAGGTTCTGGAAGGGGACCCCCAGCTTGCGGAGCGTCCCGGTGAGACGGCCGACCTCGGCGGTCGCCATGACTTCGGGTATGGTCACTCCCACGAACTCGCATCTCTCGGGATCCACGAAGGCCTCCCGTATTTTCCGCACGCCTTTAGCCAGGTCGAGCAGGCGTTCGGCGATTCCGGTAAGCCTGACCACTCCCTTGTACTTGATGAGGAGCTGTAATATGGCCCTCAGCCACTCCCTGGCCACCTCGGGCAGTTCCAGAAACCTCAGGAGGTGCCCGGTGGGGGCCGTGTCCAGGATGAAGAGGTCGAACCTTTCCTCCTCCATCAGGTCCATTATCCTGGATAGCGCCATTATCTCGTCCAGGCCGGGGGGTGAAAGCGTTATTAGCTCCTCCATAACCTCACGGTCGAACTTGATGTCTATCCCCCCGGCCAGGAACCTGTCGAAGATGGCCCTGATGTCCTCCCGGTATTTCCTCTTGAACTCCTCCAGCAACGCTTGGGCGTCTATCTCCAGGGCCCACAGGTTCGAGTAGCCTTCTATCGCGGTTATCTCGTCCCCCACCGTCATCTCCAGGCTGTCGGTGAGCGAGTGCGCGGGATCGGTCGAAAAGACCAGCATCCGGCGAGTAGGCTGAATCTCGGCGATTCCAATCCCCAAGGCGGTGGATGTCGTGGTCTTGCCCACCCCGCCCTTCCCTCCAACGATAAGAAAGCGGAGCTCCTCCGTTCCCAGTTGCAGGTTCTTGCCCAGATCATCGGGGAGCGGCTCTTCGGAACGCGCTGCCGTCCCGGCACGGTCCCGGGGCGATTCTATGCCCAGGAGCACGCCCCCGTACTCCCGCAACCGCGAAAGCCCCTGTATCTCGCACGGAAAAAGCGGCATCTCTACAATCTTGTGGGCACCAAACTTCTCCTCGATCTCGGCCAGTTCTTTCTCCTGGCCGGCGCGGCGCATCCCGCAAAACGGGCATTCGCTTTCCTCGACCACCCGGTTGACGATGACGCATGTCACCGAAATCCCCGGTTTGCCCAGGGATGACAGGAGCCTCTCCGTTTCGTTGATGGCCATGGACTCGGGGATTGTTACCGCCACGAAGCCCGTGGTCGCGCCGTTTCGAAGGAGGGACTCCACCCTGTCCACCCTGCCGCCCATGTCCTCGAGGAACTCGTCCGTCTTGTCCTTCACGTACCTGCCACTGAAATGGCGGGAGAGATAGCGGTGCTTCTCCAGCATCAGGTCAAGCACCTCTAACCACCTGGTCATCTGCTCGGGGAGGTCAAGCATCCTGACCGTGTGGCCGGTGGGGGCGGTGTCCAGGACCACGTAATCGTAGTATCCCTCGTCGAAGATGTCGGCAAGCCTCATTATGGCCATCACTTCATCCATCCCCGGCAGTGAAAGCTCGAAGAAGCTCGCGATATCGTCCTTGTCAAAAAAAGTTCCCCTGTCCGCGATCTTCTTCATGATGTCCCCGTAAGTTTCCCTGAACTCCTCGAGCAGCAGTTCCGCGTCCATCTCCATTGTGTACAGGTTGGAAACGCCATCCACCCGGGTCGATTCGTTGCCGCTGGGGCAACCGAAGCTGTCCCCCAGGGAGTGGGCCGGATCGGTGCTGGCCACCAGGATGCGCTTGTCCGCGTTCTGTTCCGCCAGGTAAAGCGCTACGGCGGCGGCCGAGGTCGTCTTACCGGTTCCACCCTTTCCCCCGAACAGCAGAAATCTCAACTCCGGGTTTTCGGAAAAGCTGATTCCAGCCCTTTCCACGTTGCTTGCCCCGCGATACCCTATTCTTCCTCACTCTCCGTCACGTCCATGCGCCGCCGCATGCCCTTCCTGCCGAATGCAAGGAGATTCCCGTCGGCATCCATGCTGGCCTCGTAGGTGGCGAGGATGTCCAGTTGGTCGGGCAGAGAGTGTTTCTCCACCATTTCAACCAATACCACCCATCCGTCACCTTCCTTCACCGCCCCCAGCGTGGTGGAGATGTCGAGCTGGGTCAACTGGGCCAGTTCGGACCTGGCCTTTTTTACGAGTTCTGGTATTGAAACCGCCATTTATACGTCAACTCCTCCCTTTCTGATACCCGCGTACCCCAGTTTTCCCTTTTCCTTTTCCTCCATCCTTTTCTGCCTCGCGACCGTAATATCAATCAGGTTCCCACTCCCGCAAGCCGGGCAGAAGGCATACTCCCAGTAGAAGCGCCAGGACGCCCCGCAATCACCGCACACTATGGTCCAGGGCGTGCCGCACTCGGGGCAGTAGCCCATGTCCCCCCAGCTCACCAATCCGCATTTCGGACAGTTGAACGCTTTGTTTTTGGCCATCTCTCACACCCCCTTTCGGGCAATCTCGATTCCCTTACTCTTTCGAATCACGAATGGAGCTGAGCCTCTCCATTATCCGTTCCTCTTCCCTGTCAAATTCCTCCTCCGATATCTCCTCAAGCTCGTACTTTATCTGCAGTTCGAGCAGCCGCTCGTGCCATCTCGACTCGTCGCTCATCTCTTCGTCCGCGGCCTCCTCGAGTTTCTCAGCTACCCAGACAATCGCTTTGATCGGGGCAAGAAGTATGTCGTCCACTAGAAAAGCCATCCCGCACCTCCGCCTGTAATAATGCCTTTCAAGTTCTACTCCCAGGTTATCGTGAGCTCGACAAAGTTCGAGGGGGGGGCGGACCCTACGCACCGGAACAGCGTCCTCCCGTTGTTCTCCTCCTTCAACCTTTCCACGATCGCGTCAAACTCGTCCCCGAGTCCGGACTCCACCAGGAAAGCGCCATTCATAATCATTCTGTCACCGAACGTATTGTTCTCCCTGTAATCGACACATGCTCCTTTTAGAATCTTCATCATTGTCCTGGCTTCCCCGGCCCTCTTTTCGTCCAGGGCGTTCTTGACCTTTTCTCCCAGGGTAGTCTTGCTCTGGTATGACCTGCTCTCGGGCAGCCTGTTGACCTTGTTCCTGAGCCTCGCGATCTGGGGATTCTCCGCCACGATCTCCGAATAGATCACTTTTATGTCCACCCACAGTACCTTCAGACCCAGTTCAACCCTTCCGCGCATCTCCGCCAGCAGGTCTGCCAGCTCCTTGTATCGCTCCTCCAGGACCCTGCTCCTGATTCTGTCCTCCGGGTCAACGTCTCCCGATGGCTCGGCCACCGTGCCGAACTTTACCGGCAGAATGGAAGTGCCTTTCATTACCTCCTCCATCACCAGTTGGTGGGCAAGCATGTTCTTTCTTGTCGCGGTAACCTTCTGCACATCGGATGGGAGGGAGCTCACAACGGCTCCTATATCCCGAAACCGTACCGTTCGCACTTCGCTCTCAAAGCCGTTGATCGCGCTGATCCCGTACTGCTCTTGGAAAGGTTCCCCAACTATGCAGTAGATGTAACTCCCCTCACCCAACTCCCTCTCCTCCTGGTCACGGGCTAAGCAACCGGTATCGGTGAAGCGGCGTATAGAGCGAGTTCCCGTAAACGCCCTTCATTCCTGCCGATGGCGACTTCCTTCATGTACTCCAGCAGTTTCTCCCTGTTCTTGAGCTGAACCACCTCGATATCCGCCGAGAGCCCGGAGGGTATATCGTGGTATG
>JAHIPE010000075.1 GCA_018894655.1 Actinomycetota bacterium | reverse complement strand
TTTTAACGCGCTATCCAGGATTCTGGGAGGAGATCCTGCCGGAGGATGTTGAGGAAGCCATCGAGGTTGCTCAAGATGCCCTGCGCTGGGCAGAAGATATGCTGAAGAAACAGAAGGGTGAGAGCTAATGGTGATTCATGGACTTCGTCCCTGGACTGACGTGGTGAAGCTCGACCCAGATGTTGAGGCCGGGGCGCTCACCGAGGCTATGTTCGCCATTGATCTTGGAACCATCGCCGCAAACGACCCAAGCGTCCCTGTTGTGAACCGTTATCCGGAAGCGTTTTTCCGGGCGACGTACCTTACGGCGGATCTTCAGAATCTTCTCAAGGAAGTCTTGGCTTCTCTGGCCGGCAAATCCGGCTATAACCGGGTTTTTTTAACTCTCTCCCGGATTCTGGGATGTATTCCCTGCTCCGTCAGGACATCGACATCACATCTGAGGAGTTCCTGAAGATCGAGTAGAAGAGCTGCATGGTCTAGTAAGCTGCGACCTGGCTCCAGCTCAATCAGGAAGTCAAAATTGCTGTTGGGCCCGGAATCCCCACGGGCAACATATCCAAAAACCCATACTTTTCTGGCGCCGTGACTTGCCGCCAGACGCGGGTTGACTGCAACTCCTAACAGGTACAACCGTTCCTTGTGCTTGTTGTAGCACCAACGCTTCTTGGTTTATTCCCCAAGCGGGCCATGGAACTCGGTATTTGATGGTCCTTATCGCGTCAAATACTGTTAAGATATGATGAGTAGCAACTGTCATGCAGGTGCTTTTTCAGGGATGGGAACTGACAGATAGAATGGAAGGCGTGAGCGTCTTTCATCTCTCGTTTCCATCAGGCTTAGCGAAAAGGAGGACCGCTCCAGGAGCGCTTCCCGGGTTCTGTGAGAGTACACCGGAATCAAAGGGTGGGGGTTTGAAATCAAGAGGTCCTGACAAAGACATCGTTATTGCCCATATCTCCGATATCCACGTTGGTTCGAACCACTTCGTGCCTAACCTTATCGAGCGCGTTATAGTCGAGATAAACGAGCTTGAGCCGGACGCGGTGGTGGTCTCGGGGGACCTGACCAACGACGGGTTCTTCCAGCAGTACGCCGCGGTCAAGGCTTACCTTGACAACATCCAGTGCCAGCATATATGCGCACTTCCCGGCAATCACGATTCCCGCAATGTAGGATACGTTCATTTCGAGGACCACTTCGGCCCCAGGAACAGCGCGATATATCTTCCCGGTGTGACCGTAGTGGCCCTTGATTCCTCCCAGCCCGACCTCAACGAGGGAAAGCTGGGGAGGCATAACTACCACTGGATCGTTGATAAGCTCAATCGGCCGGAAGACTTCAAGATCGTGGCGATGCACCACCACCTGCTGCCTCTCCCCGGGACGGGGCGTGAGCGCAACATCATAGACGACGCCGGTGACTTCCTGGAGCTCCTTGTCAATCAGGGAATCGACCTCGTTCTCTGCGGACACAAGCACGTGCCGAACATCTGGAGCTTCGAGAACTTTCACGTTGTGAACGCTGGAACCGTATCCTCTCTACGGGTCCGTGGATACGCGAAGCAATGCTACAACATTATCGAGATTGAGCCCGACCGATGCGGGGTATCCCGCAAGTACCTGTTGGGAAAGAAGAAAGAAGTGGCCTCCTTTCCTATCTTACCAAGACCCTGAAGCCCGAAAAGCTCGAGAGGTCTGATCGCCTCATAACCTGATGCCGGCTGGTCAGTGAGGAGAAACTGGTGGCTGAAAGTCCCCAGAGCAGACGTTCCGCCATCGCCCTGGTGGATGGGGAGCATTATCCCGACGTTACGAGAGACACCTTGCGCTACCTGGAGGAGTCGATGGGCTACCGGGTGGTCGCGATCGTGTTCCTGGGCGGCACCGAGAAACTGTCGGACCCCGGCACCATGTCTTTCAACGATGTTCCGCTCTATACGGATTCCGGGATGTTGGAGGGCCTCCGGGTCGCTCTCTCCCGGCACCGGGTGGAAGAGGTCGTGGATCTCTCAGACGAGCCGGTCCTGGGCTACCGCGAGCGGTTCCGCCTGATAAGCGAGGCGCTGGCCCATGGGGTTTCATACCGGGGGGCGGACTTCTTCTTCCGGTCTCCCGACCGCCCATACCTGTGCGAAAAAGCATCTATCGGCGTTTGGGGTTCCGGGAAGAGGGTCGGCAAGACCGCCGTATCCGGGTATCTCGCGAGGCACCTCCTGGGTAAGGGCATACGGCTCTGCGTGTGCACAATGGGAAGAGGGGGCCCTCCCGACCCGGAGCTTCTGGATGTCCCCCTCGAGGTGACCGACGAGTACCTCCGGGGCAGGGTAGAACGGGGGTACCACGCCGCCAGCGACCACTTCGAGAACGCGATGATGGGACAGGTCGTTGCGGTGGGTTGCAGACGCTGCGGTGGCGGCATGGCGGGTGAACCCTTCTGCTCGAACGTCCGGCAGGGGGCCGGGGTCGCTTGCGGCCTGGACGTGGACACGGTTATTTTCGAGGGCAGCGGGGCAGCTATTCCCCCGGTTGGAGTTGACGCGGTACTGCTCGCGGTCTCCGCCGCCCAGCCGCTGGAGTATATCCTTGGATACCTCGGGCCATACCGCCTATTGCTCACAGACCTGGTTGTGGTTACGATGTGTGAGGAATTCTTGGTATCAAGTGAAAAACTTGGCAATCTAATAGATGGTGTTTATGCCATCAATCCCACGGTCAAGGTCGTCAAGACCGTGTTCAGGCCCAGGCCCCTTGACGACCTGACTGGAAAGAAGGTGTTCCTGGCCAGTACGGCACCGGCGGAGGCGGTGGAAGTGCAGGGCCGACACCTCGCCAGGCAACACGGCGCGCTGGTGATCGGGACGAGCCCCAACCTCGCCGACCGCGGGAAGCTGGAGGAGGATTTAAAAGGCGCGATCGAGGCGGAGGTGATGATCACGGAGTTGAAGGCCGCCGGAGTAGATACCGTTTCCCGGTTTGCGAAGCGCGAGGGAAAGAGCCTGGTGTATATCGAGAACCGTCCCGTTTCCGTGGAGGGCGACCTCGATGACGGGATTGATCACCTGCTGGAACTAGCCATGGAGAGGCACGGGGCCAGGCAGTTGTAGTCGGGCTGGGTCAACAATAGCGGATTTCCGTATAGAAGATCTCGAAAGTTGCCGTGTGGAACGGCGTCCAGAAGGAGTAGCTGGCATGCCCGAAAGGCTTGAGAAGATAATCGTCACCGACGAGGAACACCGTCTCCCGTACTCCAGGGGGCTGATGGCCATGTCGGTCATGGCCACCGGACTGCCGCCCGACCAGGCCTACAACATCGCTTCCATGATTCATGAGCAACTCCATGACGAGGGGAACCCCGCCGTGACCATGGACTACGTCCGCAGGACCGCGGAGCGCATCATGGAGAGAGAGGTTGGCCCGAAATACGTCGAGAACTACAGGAAGTGGCAGTCACTGAATAAGCTCGACAAGCCGATCATCATACTGATGGGAGGGGCGACCGGGGTCGGAAAGTCGACGGTGTCTACTATTTTGGCATCGCGGCTCGGCATTACCCGCCAGGTGTCCACCGACATAATCAGGGAGGTGATGAGGTCCCTCCTGTCCCCCGAGTTGATTCCCTCCCTCTACAAATCGTCGTTCGATGCGTCCGAGGCGCTCCGCATCCCTGTGCCCCCGACAACCGACAAGGTGATCATCGGTTTCCTGGAGCAGGCGGCGATGGTCTGGGTCGGGGTGCGAGCCCTTATCGAGAGGGCGATTATCGAGAGGACCAACTTCATAGTGGAGGGTGCCCACGTGGTCCCGGGCATCATCGAACCCCAGTTCTTCAAGGATGCTATTGTTGTGCACATGGTGCTGGCGGTGGAAAAGCCCAGCGAGCATCGGAGCCACTTCGAGATGAGGGAGGTGGAAACCGAGAGCGCCCGACCCTTCGACCGTTACCTGGATAATTTCGAGAACATCAGGAAGATACAGGATTACGTACTCGAGCTCGCCTGCCAGCTCCAGGTCCCGGTATTTCCAAGCTCGAGCATGGACGCAACAGTCGGGGCAATTCTGGAGTTCATCATAAACCAGGTTTTCGTGGAATACACCGCGGGTAAGGCCAAGGAAGGAGTGGTCGAAAAAGCCATGGAGATCTCAGTCGGGCGTGAGGCCGGTTCCGAGCCCGGCAATCGTCGGTGACGCGCTAAAACCGTCACAAGGTGGGGTGCCTTACAGCGGTGTCCAAAGAATAATTGCTCTCGGCAAGGCCTGAACCCTACCTCGTAAACAAGCGGCGGTTACACAAGACCGAGATTCCCTTGAGCGAGCGCGGGCGGGCGATAGCGAG
>JAHIPE010000074.1 GCA_018894655.1 Actinomycetota bacterium | reverse complement strand
CTGGGACTTCACCGACCGCAGGCATTCCGGCAGGTCGGCAACGCCGTTGAAGTTGATCAGGACTATCGACACCAAACTGCTCATCACGGCCTCCGCCTGTTGAGTAGTAGATCCGATACCCTCCCGGCCGGCGGCAGGAGCCGGTCCGGGAACGCGCCGTTTTATTGAGGTCCACCCTTAGCCGGTAGCGCCGGTGTCAAACCTAGATGTTGAGCCCCATGCTCTTCATCAGCTTGTCCGCCTCCACCCGCAGCTCGGACTTCTTGCCCAGAAGCTCGTTGGCGCGGTCGAAAGCGCTCTTCATCTCGGCTTCCGTCTTCTCGTCGAGCTTCCCCCCCGAAGCGTTGACGGCGACGGCGAGATCCACAATGAAACCCATGGCGCTGTCCAGCCACTCCGTGGTGATATCGATATTCTCGATCTCTATCTTGGCGAGCTCCTCGTAGTCGGTGCCGGCGCCGAGTTCGAGCACCTTCTTGTACTCCAACCTGGCCTTGCGCCCCTTCTTCTTGAGTACCTCGACCTTTTCTTTAACCTTCTCCAGTTCCTGGTGGTACTCCGGGCTGGAGGTCCCGGCGTAGTTGGCGAGGCGGGCGGTCATGTTGACCATCTCGGTTCCCTCGACCTCGGAGGGAAGCGCCTCGACCGCCGCCTCGGTACACTGCTTCGCGTCGCCCTCGGTGGAGCCGCAACCAGGGGTGGCAAGCAGCGCACAGGCCACGAGCAGCGCCACCAGGGACGCCACGGTTCCCCACAAACGATGTTTCCCGTTCATTCCCTGCCTACCTTATGACGCCGTTGACCCAACGCCAGGCCCGCCTTAACCGTTGACCGGTGTATCGGTGTCCGGCGAGGGCGCGGTTTCCCCGGCGACCTGGACCGTCGAGGGCTTAAGTGAGTCTTTGTCACCGTTCTCCCCGGACTTGAGGCCCTGTGCGGCGATAATCACACCGATGACTATCAGGCCCAGGCCTATCCAGCTGAACCACCTCACGCTCTCCTTGAACACCAGCCACGAGTATAAGACAACCACCACGTAGCCGGCGGCGACAAGAGGGTAGGCGACGCTCAGGTTGACCCGCGACAGCACGATGAGCCAGAACACCGCCGACACCGCGTAGAGGATTATCCCGGTAACCGCCCAGGGGCTCCTGGCGACCCTTCCTATCAACTCGAACGGCTCAGAGAAATCCGCCGCGGTTATCTCGCCGACCTTGTTCATGCCGGCCTTCATCGACACCTGCCCGCAGACCGCGAGGCCGATGCTGAGGACCAGTAGAACTGCGTTTACCGCCACGGTCTTGGACATCTCTCATCCCTCCTGTTTCTCGCGCGCCTCGAGCCCGGTCAGTTCACGAACCGGTACTTGATCAGCGCCCATAAAGCGAAGACCCCGTCTTTCCAGGTGATCTTCTTCCCTTCGTCGTACTCTCTGCCGGCATAGGAGATGGGAACCTCGTAGATGCGGATCTTCTTCTTGAGTATCTTGGCGGTTATCTCCGGCTCGAAGTCGAACCGGTTGGACTTTATCCGGATGCCCTCCAACGACTCGCGGGAGAACAGCTTGTAACACGTCTCCATGTCGGAGAGCGTTGTGTTATACAGGATATTGGTTACCAGGGACAGGAATTTGTTGCCCTGCATGTGCCAGAACAGCATGTCACGGTGCTCTCCGGTGAAGCGGGACCCGTAGACGACCTCCGCCTTCTTCTTCAGTATGGGCGCAAGCATCAACCGGTAGTCGTCGGGGTCGTACTCGAGATCGCCATCCTGGATGATGACGTAGTCGCCGGTCACGTGGGGGAGGGCTGTGCGGACAGACGCTCCCTTGCCCTGGTTGAAGTCGTGGGACAGCACCCTGGTGGTGGAGTCCTCCTCCAGCTTCAGGATGTCGGGCGTACCGTCTGTCGACCCGTCGTCGACCACGATTATCTCCTTGGCTATCTCCCCGACATCAACCGCCCTGACCCTGCGGAGGATCTCCTGTATGGTGTTGCGCTCGTCGTAGACCGGCACAATGATGGATAGCTTCATCTACCTACCCCTTCGTAATGAAAGCCCAGCTTCCGGAGTACCACCGGGTCCAGGCAGTTCCTGGCATCCACTATCAGCGGTGACTCCATCAGTTCCCTGGCCCGGCCGTAGTCAAGCCACTTGAACTCGTCCCACTCGGTAAGCAGGACCATCGCGTCCGCTCCCTGTACCGCCTGGTACGGGTCTTCGGCGAACCCGGCGCCGGGAAGCGCCTGGCGCGCGTTGTCCATCGCCTGTGGGTCGTACGCGGTAACCCGGGCCCCCTTCTCCAGGAGCATGCGGGTCACGTTCACCGCCGGTGACTCCCTGATGTCGTCGGTATTGGCCTTGAACGCGAGGCCCAGTACCCCGATGTTCTTGCCGTCCAACCCGCCCAGCGCCCGCTCCACCTTCGCCACCACCCGCTCCTGCTGCTCCTGGTTGACCTCGAGCACGCCCTCTAGAAGGTTGAAGTCGTACCCACTGTCACCGGATATCGCCAGCAGCGCCCTGCAGTCCTTGGGGAAACAGGAGCCGCCGAACCCCGGGCCCGCCTTCAAGAACTCGAACCCGATGCGTTCGTCGTACCCCATCCCCAGGGAGACCTCCCGCACATCGGCTCCCACCGCCTCGCAGATGTTGGCGATGGCGTTAATGTAAGAGACCTTGGTTGCCAGGAAAGCGTTGGAAGCGTACTTGATCATCTCCGCGCTTACCGGGTCGGTCACCAGCAACGGCGCGTCAATCCGCCGGTAGAGCCCGGTTATCCTCATTATCGCCTTCTGCGAATCGCTGCCGATGACGATTCTCGCGGGTTTCAGGAAGTCGGAGACGGCGGTGCCTTCCCGCAGGAACTCCGGGTTGGAGACCACGTCGAACTCGTGGTACTCCTCCATGGCCTCCTCTATTATCCTCTGGACCCTCCTGGTGCTGCCAACCGGGACCGTGCTCTTGTTGATTATCACCTTGTAGCCGTTGATGGCCGCGGCTATCTCACGGGCCACACTGTCCACGTTGGCGAGGTCCGCCTTTCCCTCGGCGTCCGGCGGGGTATCGACGGTGATGAAGATGAACTCGCACGACGCGATCGCCCGGCGTATGTCGCTGGTAAACCCCAGGTTCCGGCTCGCGACGTTCCGTTCGACTATAGCCTCGAGCCCCGCCTCGAATATCAAGACTCTTCCCCGGGAAAGCGACTCTATCTTCTCTTTGTCGCGGTCGGCACAGGTGACCGAATGGCCGAGGTCGGCGAGGCAAGCGCCGGTGACCAGACCCACGTACCCGGTGCCGATCACGCAGCACTCCATCTTGGTCTTCGAACTCACCGGTTCGTTCCCCCTCCTTCACTCACCTCTAACCACGTTCCCGGTCTCAGCCGGGCGGGTTTAGAACCCGCCCAAGATCCACCTCTAACCGCGCAGGTTAAAACAGCCCCTCGTCACCCGGCTCCAAGACGGCCTTTCCCACGCCCGACAACCCCTCGTCGATTGCCCGGTTGGCAAGGGCGTCACACGCGGTATTCTTCTCCCTCGGGATATGTTCCACCTCTACGGCCTGGAACCCCTCCAGCAGCGCCTTTACCCTGTGATGCAGCGGCCTTAGCGTCTTGCTCTTGACCTTGTAAATGCCGGTGACCTGGTTGGCCAGTAGTTCGCTGTCGGTGTAGACTCTCACCCGGTCGTAGCCGAGCCCCTTGCCAGCCTCCAGGATGGCGATGAGGGCGTAGTACTCGGCGACGTTGCAGGTGGCCCCGCCCAGGAACTCGGAGACCTCCAGCAACAGCTTGCCGCTTTCATCTTTCGCCTGCCCGCCGATACCGGCGGGACCGGGGTTCCCCCGGGCGGCGCCGTCGCTATAGACGCTCAGCCAGCCCATCGCCGCTCTTGAATGACGCGCCTTTTCACTGACACTCACTTTACCAGGATCCTGCGGCAGTACTCGCAGCGGAACATGCCTTCACCGTGCTGAAAACGGTCTATCTGCGTACGGCTGAACTCGATGTGGCAGCCCCCGCAGTTCCTGCCCTGGTCTATCACCGCCACCGCGAGGCCGCCTTTGCTCTCCAGCAGCTTCTCGTACAGGGCGAGAGTCTCCTCTTCCACCCCGCGCTTCAGCACGTCCCTCTTCCCCTCGAACTCACGGACCTGGTGCTCCTTCTCCGCCAGTTCCCG
>JAHIPE010000073.1 GCA_018894655.1 Actinomycetota bacterium | reverse complement strand
TCAGTAGGTGCGGGCCTTCTCCATGAGGGTGTCGCGGTCCTCCACGTACCCTTTCATCAGCTCGGCGGCGGCCTGGGCCGCGTTCATCTCCGGGCTGTAGCCGAGGACATCCCTGGCCTTATCGATGGAGTAGGAATGGTCGCACATCAGGAATTGAAGCTGCTCGTACGGCATCTTGATGATGGGGAGGCGGGCGGCGAGCTTTACCAGGGGCCAGGCAATCCGAGGCGGCACCCGGCGGATCTTCCTGGTATTCCCGGCGGCGTCCATCAGCGCCTGGATAATCTCAATGGCGCTGGACGGCTCCCGGCAGGAGATGTTGAACACCCTTCCGACCGCGCCCTCCCTGGTGCCGCACAGCAGGTAACCGCGTGCGCAGTCGTCGACCCAGATGAAGTCCCCCATGATGGGCCTTCCCCCGAACCACAGCACCGGGCGGTTGGCCAGCAGCCAGTCGAACGCCTTCAGGAGGTCTATCCTTACGTAGTAGCCCCTGCCGCAGATGGTGGGTAGCCGGACCATGGTGAGGGGGAGGCCGTGCTCCCGGTGGTAGTACCAGCAGAGGTCCTCGCAGGCCTTCTTGTGCCTCCCGTACCACCCGAACGGCCTGTCGGTGGGGGAGTCCTCGGTAACCGGGAAAGGTGGGAACGGTGAGTAGACCTCGACCGTGGAGGTGTGTACGAACCTCCGTGTTCCCTCCTCCAGGGAGGCCTTGAGGAAGTTCCCGGTTCCCCCGACGTTTATATCCCATTTCTCTTTCTCGGGGCGCTTGCTGAAAGCCTGGACGAACGCCAGGTGATAAACTACATCCACGCCACCAACCGCCCGGCGCACGGCATCGTAGTCGCGCATGTCGCCTTGATGGAACTCCACGCCCTCCGGGATGTACTCGCCGGGCTCGATGTCGAACACCCGGACAGCTCTCCCGGATTGGAGCAGGTGGCGGGCAAGGTAGGAGCCCATGAACCCGGAACCGCCGGTGACAAGGTCCATCGCGCCTCCTTGAACCAACGTCAGTATCTTATCGCATCATTGAGTATCATCAGTTGCCCTCGAGGTACGAGCGGGCACGGCGGGCCGCTTCGCTCCTGTCGTCGGGGCCGAGCTCGCCGGCAACTACCAGGTCGGTCAGGTGCGCCTTTACTCCCCTGATCCAGGGTCCTTCCTCTCGCCCGAAGAGTTCCATCAATTCCCTGCCGTCGAGGGGCGATTGGATTCTCCCTATTTCAAGCTCTCTGCTGACCGCTTCTACCCTTCGTTCGAGCTCGTCGACTCTGGCGAGCATCTCCGGCGTCTTCTCCGTGTTTCCCGCCTCCACGTCCGCCTTGGCCAGCCGGAAAACCGTGGAAAGTGGAACAATGATGTCGTCGTCCTTGACAAGAGTGCATTTCCTTATCATTCGCCTGACCGTCGGGTCTTTCCAGTTTTCGTCGTAGCGAATCGGGTGCATGTGGTGCCGGACCAGGAAAGCCGTCTTCTGGATGTCCTGATTGCCGTAGCGCAGCCGCCTCATCGCCCGGCGGGTCAGTTCCTCGCCCACCTTTTCATGTTCCGGGAACATCAGCTTGGGGGTGGTGACCTTGGTGGGCGGCTTTCCGACATCGTGGAAGAGCGCCGCCCGGAGCAGCAGCGGGTCGTCCGGGAGGTATTTCATCATCAGGAGAGTATGCTCCAGCACGTCGGCGCGGTGATACGTGGATGGCTGCTCCACGCCCTCCATGGCGGCCACTTCTGGTGAGACGTACTCCATGAGGCCGGTGTCGACCAGCGTCCTTATCCCGGTATCCGCCCTGCCCGTGACCAGTAGCCTCTCCAGCTCATCGCGGCGCCGCTCCCAGGAGATAGAGTCCAGCAGGCCCGCTTCGCCTTTCAGGACGCCAAGGAGTTCCCCGTCAATCTCGTAGCCGAGCTGGGCGGCGAAGCGGACCGCCCGCATCATGCGAAGCGGGTCCTCCGCCATCCGTGCCCGGGGAGGGCCGGGGGTGCGTATCAGGCCTCGCTCTATATCGCGCGCCCCGCCGAACGGGTCAAGCAGGCGCCCCGGTTCCGGCGCCAGAGACAGCGCCATCGTGTTGATGGTGAAGTCCCGGCGGGAGAGGTCCTCCTCGATACTCGCGACCGGCGTGACTTCGGGGTGGCGCGATCCGGGTGAGTACCTGTCCCGGCGGAACGTGGTTATCTCCACGTTGTACCCCCCGGCACGGACCCCGACGGTGCCGAACCTCTCTCCCAGGTTGTAGATCGAGCCCAGCCCCTCAACCACGCTCTTCACCCGGTCCGGGGTGAGGCTGGTGGCGAGGTCGATGTCCTGGCAGTCAACTCCCCGCAGGCGGTCCCTCACCCACCCACCGACTACGTACGTCTCGCCGCCCGCCCCGGCTATGCGCTCGCCGATGGCGGTTATCGGTTCCGGTATCTCCATCCGGATATCAGGATTATTCTCCATGCTCTTATGATAGCAGGCGGAGAGGGGAGTAGGCTGCTTGGGGGCGGACACTCAGTCCGCCGCCTGAAACCATTACAGGCGCGATCACTGATAGGGGAGGACCCATATCTCGGTGTGGGACGGAAGTGGGTAGCCCGAGACCTCGACGGGCCTCGCGGTGATCTCCCGGACGGCCCCGGGGAAGCTGGCGGTGAAACTGTCGGGCGGCTCCAGGGGGAAGACCACGTCGGGGGTAAGGTAATGCATCGGGAACACGATGGCCGGGGACAACGCCTTAACCAGCCCCGCGGCCTCGTCGCCGTCAATGGTGTAAACGCCGCCCACCGGGATCATCAGGATATCCACACCCTCTACTCCCTTCAGGACCTCCGGGCCGGGGATCTCGCCGATGTCGCCAAGGTGGGCTAACCTGGCGCCCGCCTGCTCCCAGGTGAACATGATGATGGGTCCGCGTTCCGCGCCGTGCCTCTTGTCGTGGAAGCCGGGTATGCCGGTTATCTCCAGGCCGCCGATGGAGTGACTCCCGGTCGTCCTTAACACCTCCGGTGAGCCGGTGATTCCCTCCACGTAGTTGTGGTCGGCGTGGTCGTGGGTGACCAGGACGATGTCCGCACGTATAGGGTCGAATCGGTAGCCCGAGGACGGGCCCACCGGGTCGCAGACCAGGGTCACCCCTCCGCCGGAGATTTCAAACATCGACTGGCCGTACCACGATACTCCAAGAGACTCGTCAGGTGCCATTTCCAGTATACCTCCCTGTCATAACCGCCCTCCACCATGATACTCTTTTTGGGGGAATATTTCCCGCCGGACCCGAGGCAAAATCCGGGGTCAGGTCTTGAATCTTGCTTTTTTTGCCGGCCGGCCGCCGGCCTGATAGCGGGGAGGTAGCGCAATGCTCGAGGGGAAGAACGCGGGTTCTCCCGGGGGATAGGAAAAGCCATCGCGCTGGACCTGGCCTCGAACGGGGCCAACGTCGTAGTGGACGGCGGTATACTGGTGGATAAGGAGTAAGGACAGGGCGATAGCAAACAGGAGGGAGCGGCAATGAACATCGGACAGTGGGTCTCAAAGAGGGCGAAACTGGAACCGGACGCCAAGATGTTGATCTGCGACGACGGCCGGGAGTACACCTGGGAGGAGTTCAACCAGAGGGTGAACCGCCTGGCTAACGCCCTCCCCGACATCGGCATCACCCGTGGTAAGCGGGTGGCGGCCCTGTTTCCCAACGTCCCCGAGTTCCTGGAGGTGCTGTTTGCCACCGGGAAGACCGGGGCGATAATGGTTCCCTTGAACTTCCGGCTGGCGCCGCCCGAGCTTGCCTACATCCTGGATGACTGTGGGGCGACCGCCCTGATTTACACCCCCGATTTCGGGGTCCAGGCGGAGGCACTCAAGGAACTCGCGAAAGGGGTCAAGAAGTTCATCTGCGTGGGGGAGGACAAAGGAGGGGGTGGGGACACGGACTACGAGGAGTGGGTGTCCGGCTACCCCGACACCGAGCCGGAGGTCGAGGAGGAAGTCACCCTTGACGACCCCCACTTCATAATGTACACGTCGGGGACCACCGGGCGCCCCAAGGGCGCGGTGCTCACCCACGGGAACACCCAGTGGAACGGGGTCAATGCGGTCTTGACCTACGGCCTCGACGACGAGCACATCAACCTGGTGACTGCCCCTCTGTTCCACATCGGGGGGCTTTCGGCGGGCGCGACGCCGACGCTCTACGGCGGCGGGACCGTGGTGCTCTCCAGGTTCTTCATCCCCGATACGGTCCTGGAGATGATTGAGAAGTACAAGGTCAACACCATGTTCGGAATCCCGGTGATGTTCCTCCTCATGTCCCAGAGTGAGAAGTTCGACGAGACGGACTTTTCCTCGATACGGTTCTTCATCGCCGGGGGCGCCCCCTGCCCGGTGCCGCTCATCGAGAGGTACCTGGAGAAGGGGGTCACGTTCAACCAGGGTTACGGGCTCACCGAGACCGCCCCGGCTGTCACCGCCCTGCCAGAGGTGGACGCGCTCAGGAAGAGGGGGTCGGCCGGTCTGCCTCTCTTCCACGTGGATATAAGGATCGTTGACGAGGACGACAACGAGCTTCCCCAGGGGGAGATGGGCGAGATAGTGATAAGCGGCCCCAACGTGTTCAAGGAGTACTGGAACATGCCGGAGCAGACCGCCGAGACGCTCAAGGGGGGCTGGTTCCACACCGGTGACATGGGCCGTCTCGACGAGGAAGGGTACCTCTACATCGTGGACCGCAAGAAGGACATGATAATCTCCGGCGGGGAGAACATCTACCCCGCCCAGGTCGAGGATGTGATCCATGGTCACCCAAAGGTCGCCGACGTGGGCGTCATCGGCATGCGCGATGAGAAGTGGGGGGAGGCGCCTCTTGCCCTGGTGGTGGTGAATGAGGGGGAGGAGCTGACCGAGGAGGAGATAATCGAGTTCTGCGGCGAGAAGCTCGCGCGCTACAAGACCCCCAGGAAGGTGATCTTCGTCCCCGAGCTACCGCGGACCCCGACTGGCAAGATCCTCAAGAAGGAACTTCGCGCCCAGTACGTGGAGGGCGGCGACCGCTCGATAACCGAGAGGTAGCGCACAGTTGATCAACGCCGTAAACGAAAAACTGGAAACGGAACTGGAGGGCCGCACCGGGCAGAAGGTGCGCGCCTGCTACCAGTGCAAGAAGTGCTCCGCCGGCTGCCCGGTGGCGTTCGCCATGGACCTGCTTCCCCACGAGGTGATGAAGATGATCCAGTACGGCCAGCGGGAGCGGCTGCTGGAAAGCTCAACCATCTGGCTGTGCACCTCCTGCGAGACCTGCACCACCCGCTGCCCCAACGAGATCGACATCGCCGGGGTGATGGACGGCCTGCGGCACATCGCCACCTTCCGCGGGGTGGAGCCGTCCGAGCGCGAGGTGAGCATGATGCACCGGTCGTTCCTGGGGGGCATCAAGCTCCTGGGCAGGACAAACGAGCCGGTCCTCATCGGGGGCTACAAGGTGATGACCAGGAACGCGCTTGACGACTTGGGGCTGGGCGCGGTCATGTTCCTCAAGCGCAAGATAAAGCTCCTCCCCCGCACGGTGAAGAATCGCCGCGCTGTTAGAAAGATATTCAAGAGGACCCGGGAGATGGAGGTAAAGTGACGGACCTTGCCTTCTCTTACTTCCCGGGTTGCTCCCAGTCCGGCTCAGCCGAGGAGTTCGGGCTGTCCACCGAGGCGGTCTGCCGGGCGCTGGGAATCGAGCTTCTGGAGCTACCCGACTGGAACTGCTGTGGGGCGTCATCCGCGCATATGACCGACGACCTGCTGTCGATCACCCTCCCGGGAAGAGACCTGGCCATCGCCAGGGAGGCAGGCAGAGACATGCTTACCGTCTGCGTCATGTGCTACTCCAGGATGAAGATCGCCCAGGCGCGGATATCCGGTGACGAGGAGCTTGCCCGCGAGGTCGAGGAGGTGGTCGGCGCCGACCCGAGGTTCAACGGCGAGGTCAGGCACCTGCTGGATGTACTGGTGAACGACGTCGGGTTCCCCGAGATCAAGAAGTGGCTGCGCCTGCC
>JAHIPE010000072.1 GCA_018894655.1 Actinomycetota bacterium | reverse complement strand
GCGGGGTTCCCGGGTACGGTATGACGATGGTGGCCTGGAGCATGTCGGCGTCGCCGCTCTCCAGCAGTTCGCGGCAGAGTTCCAGCGTTCGCCCGGCGTCCTCCACCGACTCCCACGGGTATCCGACCATAGTGGTCAGGTGCACCGTCAGGCCCGCTTTCTTGGCAAGCCGGCAGCTATCGATTATCTCCTGGACCGTCGTCCCTTTGCGGAGCCGGTCGAGCGTCTCCTGGCTGGCTGACTCCAGACCGAACTTGAGCAGCCGGAAGCCGGCCTCGGACATCAGAAGATACTCATCGCCGCTTACCGAGCCAACCCTCGCGTTACAGGAGATGTCGATCTTGCGGTTGTATCCCCTCTCAATCATGCCGCGGCAGAACCTCTCCAGCCAGCCCCCCGCCGGGAACGTACCGGTGTCGTCGAAGATCTCCTTGATGCCGTGGCGGTCGACCAGGTGGCCTATTTCGTCCAGGACCTTGTCGGCGCTGCGCGCGCGGAAAGACGGGTAGAGGGTCGTCCAGGAGCAGAACGTGCACCGTCCATACCAGCAGTCGCGTCCCGCCATGGTGTAGGTGTGGGGGCTCTTCACGAAAAGGTGCTCTCCATAGAGGTCCCAGCGGGTGAGGTCCCTGTCGATCTCGGGCGTCGAGTTCAGGTCGTGGTCGAGGGCGAAGGGCCCGGTGTTTCGAGGCAAGCCGCCCTCCCGGTACCAGATGCCCGGCTCCAGGTCGCCTCTTCCCTCCAGGTGTTCCACCAGGCTCAAGAGCAGGAAGTCGTAGTCACCGCCGGTCAGGACGAAATCAACCGGGCACATCTCCATGGATTCCTCAGGCAGCGCGGTCACGTGGTCCCCGAAAAGCGCCACCAGGGTGTCGGGGAACTCGGCCTTGATGCGCCTTATTATCTCCCAGTGTCTCTTGACCACCGGCGTCTTGGTCTCCATGGCGATAAGCCGGGGCCGCTCGTTCTCCAGGAAGGCGTAGAACCGCTCCGGGGTCCACTTCATGGCTATGGCGTCGTTCCACAGCACCTGGTGTCCCGCCCCTGAAAGCATGGTGGCGGCGCTTGCCGGCACCATCGGGTAGATGAACGAGGGGTTGTGGAACCACTGGAACTGCCGGTTCTGCCCTAACGTGGGATGCCTCGCGTCCCCCAGGGGCGGGTAGGAGATCGCCACTTTCACTGTTCTTTCATCCTCCTGGCCAGAAGGCCCCGCAGGAACCCGATTCCGTAGGTGATATGGGTGATTATTATTCCGGGAAAGACCAGCAGGTTTGTCAGCACGTCCAGGCTTTTTATACTGGATAGCGCGGTCAGCAGGACGTACAGGCTAAGGACCGAGAGGTATGCGAATAACGCCACCTGGTTGAAGAAGGCCGCCACCAACCCGGCCACCAGCGCCAGCACGAAGAGGCTGGGCACGAAGTACTGGAGCCGCCGGGAGGTCTCCGGGAACTTCCTCACGAAGAACCCCCGGTGCATGGCGTAGGAGTAAACCTGCTTCATATGGGGCCGGAAGACCGCTCTCCTGTGGTGGTAGACAGTAACGTTGGGGACGTAGAGTATCTTCTTCCCCAGTTCCCGGGTGAGCTTCAGGCAGAGGACCGTGTCCTCACCGGGCCAGAACTCCTCGCCAAACCCGCCGACCGCCTCGAAGTCTGAGCGCCTGACCAGCAGGTTGCAGGTCGGGCAATCGTCCACCTCCCTGAGGGCGTGGGACGTGTAGCGGTAGGTGGTTGAACCGGATACCATCGAGGCGGAGTAGACCATTCCGCTGACCTGCCTGCGCCGGGAGTCGTCCGCCGGGGTCACCGCCGGGCCGCCCACCGCGGCCACGGTTTCGTCCTCGAAGTACGGCACCACGTTCTTGAGCCAGTTGAAATCGGGCCAGGCGTCAGAGTCGATGAACGCGATGACCTCGGCGTCGCTGGCGGCGGCGCCCATGTTCCGTTTCGCAGCCGGCCCCACCGGACCGCTGGGGATGACCGCGCTCCCGCTGGGGGCCGGTTCGACCGTGGCTTTCGAGTCCGGTATCAGCTTGATGTCGAAGTTGGAGTAGTTGAGCTCGTGGCACTTACGCAGGCACTCCTCGACCATCGGGTCCACTTCCCTGGTGGGTATCACGATGGAAATCCTGGGCTCCTCGGGGACCACCGGCTTGAGTGGGCTGTTGTAATATCTCAGGAAGTACAGCCGGTAGAAGATAGCCATTGTGTCGACGATTATCCACCGGATGTCGAACCACTTGATACGGCCGTATTCTCTCTGAAAGCTAAGGTTGATGGGGGCCTCCGATATCCTGTAGCCCATATTGTGCGCGACCACCATGAGCTCGAGGTCCAACGCGTACTTCTTGCTCACGATGCGGGGGAACGCCCTGGTGAGCACTTCCCTGCGGAAGAGCTTTATCCCGGTCTGGGTGTCCTTGATGGGCAGCCGGAAGAGCAGCCATATCAACAGGTAGTACACCGTGCTGTAGAACTTGCGGATCAGGGGGTACTTGAGCTGCGAGTCCGGGTGCCGCTTACTCCCGATAACGATATCGGCGTCGTTGTCTTTCATCCAGTGCAGGAGGTTGTTGACCTGGGAGGGGTGCAGGTCGAGGTCCGCGTCAAGAAAGCACACAAGCTCTTTACCGGATGCCTGGAAACCTCTCTTCAGCGCGTTTCCCTTCCCCTGGTTCTCGGGGAGGAGGACGGGGGTGATGCTCTCGAAGTTGCGTGCCGCCCGCTCTATCTCCAGGGGGGTATCGTCGTCGCTGCCGTCATCCACCAGGATTATCTCGTGCTCCAGCCCCAGTTCCTCCAGGACCCGCGCCGCCTCGGATGCGGTACGGTACACGGTATCCGCTTCGTTGTATGCAGGTATTATCAGCGACAACCCGTCCAATAGTTTATCCATCTATAAGGTTCTCCCGGCGCGATACGCGCTTGCGCTTCTGTTTGCTGCTCCCGGTTCCATTCGCGGTACTTCGGCCTGTTGTTCCTCTATTCTATTTGATATTCGGTTAATCCGGCATCCGTCCCCCGGCTCACATGTTATTGTATTGTTTCCTGGCGGGATTCTCCCGCTTGAAAAGAGGCAGGAGCGACAGGGGACAAGAGGAGGTAGTTCCAATCACGTCGACCAGTGACTTCAGGAACGGGCTCGCTATAGAGTTGGACGGCCAGATGTTCCGCATCGTGGAGTTCCAGCACGTCAAGCCGGGAAAGGGCGCCGCTTTCGTGCGCACCAAGCTGAAGAACGTGGAGACAGGGGCGGTGGTGGACAAGACCTTCAGGGCCGGGGAGAAGGTTGAGGAGGTAGTGCTGG
>JAHIPE010000071.1 GCA_018894655.1 Actinomycetota bacterium | reverse complement strand
CGCCCCTCGGCGTGCCAGGCGGTCCTCCCGTGCCTTACAAGTATTACCCTGGTCATCTCTTCTCCTCTGCCTGGGGTCCTCGCGTCGCAAGCTTCATCCGTGTCTCCGCCAGTGCCTCACGGCTTAATCGCTGCTCAGTCCGGGAGTGATTCTATGTCTTTTTACCTCACTGTCAAACAGGACCCGCCCACGCCCATCGCCATAACGGATTGTGATTATGACGTACCAGTCTTTTTGGGCTATAATGACGCAGTGATGACATGACGCAGTGGTGATAGGTGCCACCGGTGCATATTACCGTAACCAATATTGACCCATCGGTTTGACACTGATGCTATAATCCTAATGCATTCATTCGATCGAGCATGGTGGTAGAAAGCAATGACAAAGGAAAAGACCGTCGGTAACTCCATGAAGATGAGCCAGTTGGCTGAGGCCTCCGGCCTGCCGGTCAGCACCATCAAGTTCTACATCTCCCAGGGTCTGCTCCCCCGCCCCCGCAAAGCGAAACCGAACGTCGCCTACTACGACCAGGTGTTCTTGAAGAGGCTGCTCATCATCAAGAACATGCGCTCCGAGGGCCTCGCCATCAAGAGCATGAAGTCGATCCTGGAGAAGTACCCGTTCGAGAAGATCTCGGATTGGGAGGATTTCAAAGAGCAAGCCATGCTCAAGGAATCTCACGACCTGGAGGAAGTGGAACGGCTGGCTACGTTGAGCGACGAGGAGCGGCGGACGTTCGCCATTCTGGATGCCGCCTTCCACGTCTTCTCGGTCAACGGTTATCACAACGCCACCGTTGACGACATAGCCCAGGAGGCCGGGGTCAGCAAGGGTACCTGTTACCAGTACTTCGAAAGCAAAGAGGATATTTTTATCGCCACCATCGACCGGACGCTGGACAAGGTGATCACCGAGGCGAAAGCGTCGGTGGGGGAAGAGCAAGACGCCCGGGCGAAGCTGGGGATGAAAGGCCTCACGTTCATCTCCAACTTCAGTGACCTGCAGTTCATGTTCATCGGCCTCTACTCGGAGATACTCGGCGGGAACGAGCGGCTCCGGAAGAAGGCCTCCGAGATCCAGAGCTTCGTCGTTGATTTCATCGTAGAGGACATCGAGC
Source organism: Actinomycetota bacterium (assembly GCA_018894655.1). Taxonomy (GTDB): domain Bacteria; phylum Actinomycetota; class Geothermincolia; order Fen-727; family Anoxymicrobiaceae; genus JAHIPE01. The sequence goes on along the minus strand of JAHIPE010000071.1, from coordinate 2,306 downwards.
TGGGAATAGAACAGGGTGTCGTCAGGCAGGTCGATTCGGCGGTGGTCTCCTACGCGCTTCTGGGGATAGCCGAGGTGGTGGCGAACCGGTTCCTGCTCAAGGAGGAGTTCGACGTCCCGGAGTTCTTCGTGAACATCATGGACTTCATGCAACACGGGCTATCCACGCCATCGGACCAACTGACGGACTGAACACCTCAAGTGAACGGGTCCCGGGGACGGAGTCAGGCCTTGAATCTTGAATTCAAGCAGCATACATTGTGTATCAACAGATGACTCAAGATGCAAGATGACGTGACCCAAGTTGCTGCCCACAAAGCCGTTTCGGTGCGGGGTTTAATCGGAGACTTGGCGGAGGATGCCTTGAGCAAGAAAAAGGTTCTCATATGTGCCGCGACGGTCCCGTTCGTTTTCGGCGGGGCTGAGCTACTGGTGCAGGGGCTTGCACGCGAGGTGCGAAGCGCCGGATTCAAGGTCGAAGTGGTTTCGATTCCGTACCAGTGGGACCCACCGGTGAAGATACTGGAGAGCTGCCTGCTATGGCGTCTGCTCAGGCCGAACGAGAGCCCGGCCGGTAAGATCGACCTCGTGGTGGCGACGAAGTTCCCCACTTATGCCGTAGAACACCCCAACAAGGTCGGTTGGGTCCTTCACCAGCACAGGAGCGCCTATGACCTCGAGGACACTATCTACGATGATTTTACCCGTTACGATGACGCTGACGACTACCGGAAGGCCATCCGGGACATCGACCGCAGGTTCATGGGCGAGTGCAGGAGCGTGTTCACCATAAGCAAGATGGTGAGCGGTCGCATCAGGGATTACTGCGGTATCGAGAGCAAGCCTATCTATCATCCCCCTCCCTTTGACGGCAGGTACCACTCGGGCGAGTACGGGGACTACGTGCTGGTTGTCGGCAGGCTCGATCCCCTCAAGAGGGTGGACCTGGTAATAAGGGCGATGAAGTCGGTAAAGAACAGGCGCGCCAGCCTCCGGGTAGTAGGGCAAGGCTTCCTACGTGAGTCGCTCGAGGAGCTTGCCTCCCGCGAGGGGGTCTCCGACAGGGTCAGCTTCGAGGGGTTCGTGCCCGAAGACGAGCTGCTGGATCTATACGCGAACGCGGGCTGCGTGGCGTATGTGCCGTTCGAGGAGGATTACGGGTACTCGACCCTCGAGGCGTTCAAGTCCGGGAGGCCGGTTATCGTCACCGACGATTCGGGGGGGGCGCTCGAGTTCGTGATCGATGGCGAGAACGGCATGGTGGTCCCGGCAATGCCGGAGGATCTCGCGGGGGCGATCGATGAGCTGTTCTCCAACAAGAGAAAAGCGAAGCGCCTGGGAAACGCGGGCTTCGAGGCGGTGGAGGGAATAAGCTGGAAGCGCGTTATCGATGAACTCATCATTCCGTTCGCCGGTTGAGGAAGAGTAGTATGCAGAACGCTAGATTAAGAATCTCCTGGTTCTCTCCGCTGCCACCACAGCGGGGCAGGGTGGCCGAGTACTCAATGCGGATGCTCTCCGGCCTGAAGCCATACATAGACGTTGATGTTTTCGTGGAGGACCCCTCCCTGCATCAAGATACTCCCCTGGCCAATGAGTTCTATATTTCGAGCTTCACCGATTTCCACAGCCTCAGAAGCGAGTGCCCCTATGACCTGAACGTCTACCACGTGACAAACGAGCCCTCCTGTCTTTTCACCTGTCTTGCCCTCCTCGATTTCCCGGGGGTCATGGTGCTTCACGAACTACCCTTGGAGTACCAGGACTCCGAGGGGCTCCCGGAACTCCGCGCGGATGAACGCGCGCCCGGTCCGGGAATGGAGGGGAAGCGGGGCGGCCCGCTGTACTCGTTGCCGCAAAGGCTGATCGACTCGAGCCTTGGTATCATCGTCGGAAACGACCACCTCGAACGCGAAGTCCTCAAGCGCCAGCCGCGCGGCCCGGTGATGAAGCTCGACCCCGAAACGGGAGGCGCAAAAGCGTTCAATGATTTCCTGCGCCTGGTCCTGCTTGGCGGCTTACTTTTGGGGAAGAGTGGAAATCCGGGCTTGAAAGCCAGGGAGGCTTTAATCGACGGGCTTGCCGGCGCGCTCTCAGGAGCCGGCATAGGGCCGGAGGTCACCGACCTCCTCGAAGTAATCTCCGGGGTTATTGATGAGATCGTTCCACTAGCCTGGATTCCCACGCCAAGTTGTTGAGTTAACACCGCGCGAGTCTCCCCTGTCACTATCCATCATCAGAAGAGAAGGCGCAAGGTCTTGCCGCCCAGCCAGGGCACCGGGACCTTCTCCTCTGCGAAGCCGGCGG
>JAHIPE010000070.1 GCA_018894655.1 Actinomycetota bacterium | reverse complement strand
CGGCGCCAGCAGGACCTGGTACTTCGCGGAAGGGACCACCAGGAGCGGGTTCAACGAGTGGGTCTGCCTGCTGAACCCCAACGTCGGCGCCACCGTCGCCTCGGTGACCTACATGCTGGAAGGCAAGCCGCCGGTGGTGAAATCCTACTACCTGCCAGCGCGGAGCCGCACCACGGTGGATGTGGCAAGTGAGATCGAAGCCGGCAACGACGTATCGGTCGAGGTCATGTCCCAGGACCCCGTGGTCGCCGAGCGCCCCATGTACTTCCGCTACAAAGGAGTCTGGACCGGAGGTCACGACATCGTGGGCGCCAACGCCCCCCAACGGGAGTGGTACTTCGCGGAAGGGACGTGCCGGCCCGACTTCGAACCGTACATCTGCATCCAGAACCCGGGGGTGGTGGCGGCAAAGGTCAAGATAACGTACATGCTGGGCGACGGGACCACCGAGGAGGAGTCACTGACGGTCCCGGAGGGCTCGCGTAAGACCGTGGTGGTGAAGCAGACCCTTGGCGAGGGCGACGACCCGGCCCACGACTTCTCGGCGAAGGTGGAGACCACCAACGAGACCGCCATCGTGGCCGAGCGCCCCATGTACTTCAATTACAAGGGGAAGTGGAGCGGCGGGCACGACGTGATTGGGGCTCTTGCCCCCGACAGCGCCTACTACTTCGCGGAAGGGACGTGCCGGCCTGACTTCGAACCGTACATCTGCATCCAGAACCCGGGAGGTGCGGCGGCGGAGGTCAAGATAACCTACATGCTGGGCGACGGGACGACCAGGGTGCAACAGCTAAGCGTCCCCGGGAACTCCCGGAAGACCGTGGTGGTCAAGGACTTCCTGGGCGAGGGCGACGACCCGGCCCACGACTTCTCGGCGAAAGTGGAGACCACCAACGAGACAACGATAATCGCCGAGCGTCCCATGTACTTCAACTACACAGGAGTATGGCCCGGCGGCCACGACGTGGTGGGGGCGCTCGCACCCGGCGACACCTACTACTTCGCGGAAGGGACGTGCCGCCCCGGCTTCGACCCATACCTTTGCATACAGAACCCGGGAGGTGCGGCGGCGGAGGTAACCATCACCTACATACTGGGCGACGGGACCAACGAAGACCAGGAGATAACCGTCCCCGCCAACTCACGCGAGACGATTCCGGTCAAACACGTCCTGGGCGAGGGCGACGACGCGGCACACGACTTCTCGGCAAAGGTGGAGACCACCAATGGCACCGGCATCGTGGTGGAGCGGCCGATGTACTTCTCCTACGCGAGCACCGCCCGCTGGACACTCTCCGCGGTGGGGGACGTGAACCTGGGCGGCGACATGTCGCTCACCCTGGCGACGCAGGGCTTCGATTATCCCTGGACCCTTGTCGGCGACATGCTGCGGGGCACCACCCTGACGTTCGCCAACCTGGAGTGCACCATGTCATCGAGCGGCGAACCGGTCCCGGGGAAGACGTTCACGTTCCGCGGCGACCCGGCCGCCCTGCCGTACATGCGTGACGCGGGGGTCGACGTCGTCTCCCAGGCGAACAACCACGCCCGGGACTACGGGGCGACCTCTCTCGTCGACGCCCTGGGGTACCTGGACGACTACGGGATAGCCCATTGCGGCGCCGGGGCCGACTACGAGGGCGCGCACGTTCCCGCTTACCTCGACGCTAACGGGCTGCGAATTGCCTTCCTCGCCTACGACGAGATCGGCTACCTCGGCTGGTACGCGGAACCCGGCTACCCCGGGGTCGCCGACGCGACCGATACCGGGAAGCTTGCCGCGGATATCAAGGCGGCAAAGCAGGACGCGGACCTGGTGGTCGTCTCGTTCCACTGGGGTACCGAGAAGAAGTACACCCCCGACAGCGACCAGACGAGCTTCGCGCACCTCGCCGTAGACTGCGGCGCGGACCTTGTGCTTGGGCACCATCCTCACGTGGTGCAGGGCTTCGAGTTCTACAACGAGAAGCTTATCGCCAACTCGCTCGGCAACTTCGTCTTCAACCCCGGCAGCGAGGAGTGCCGCTACACCATCCTTACCCAGTTCTCGCTGGACGCGTCCGGGCTTATATCCACCACCGTTTACCCGGTATATATAACCAACGGCCGCCCCCAGTTGATGGAAGGGGAAGAGGGCAACGCCTGGATAAACCAGGTCGCCTCGATGTCACAGGCGCTCGGCACCCCCATGGCCGTAACCGACGGCGTGGGGCATATACCGTAAGTTCCCCCCTCACCCCAACCCTCTCCCCCAAGGGAAGAGGTAGCGGAGCTTTTTGGCTATAATGTGGGCTATGGATTATCTGTGTTGCCCACAATGCCATGGAGCCCTCGAGGAAACCCGGGATGAGGGGAGTTGCTTCTCATGCGCCGCCTGCGGGGTTGTTTTCCCGACCTACGAGGGCCACGCGAATTTCGTGGCGTCCGGAGAGATGGACGAGTTCTCACAATGGCAACGCGACATATACGACGGCAAGGTCGGATCCGTCTGCCCCCCCGACTACGCCGACCCCGAAGGCGCCCGCGTGCACAACGAGCACTGCGTGGATATCGCGGGACGCGTCGGCCTCGTCCAACCGAACTGGAAGGGCCTCAAATCCAGGCAGGTCATTGACCGCCTGCTGCCGCGCGCGGGGGAGCTGGTGCTGGACGTCGGCTGCGGACTGGGAACACTGTTGGGCACCCTCAACCGCATCTATGGGACGCGCGGCGTGGGCATCGACTTCAGCCACGCGGGGATGAAGGCCGCCATCTCCTACAACCCCTGCAACAACGACTACCATGTCGCCGACGCCCTCATGCTACCGTTCCGCGACGAGACCTTCGACCTTGCGGTGAGCTACGACGTGATAGAGCACGGCACCGACCCCCGGCGGTTCGTGAGCGAGATGGCGCGCGTTCTAAAGCCCGGGGGTCGCCTCCTCATCTACACGCCCTCGCGCGGCGACCGGTGGACGTGGCACTGGTGGGAGCGCGTCTTCCTCCGGGGCAGGTACAACCTGGGGGTGGACAACCTGGCGGGGCACGACCACGACATGTTCCTGATGCCCGATGAGCTTGCGGGGTACCTTGCCGAAGAGGGCCTGGGCGGCGTACGCACCGAGGTGTTCCACACCCTGTTCACGCTCATGCTTGACGAGGTCTACCCGATGTTCATCTACCGCCTGTTCAACAGGCCGGCGCTGCTCCGTGCCGCGTTCCGGCTGATGGAGATAGCCGACGCCCCCGCGGCCGACCGGGGCCACGGCAACGGCTTCTTCGCCTACGGGTGGAAAGAGAGTTAGCGAGGCCGTGGCATGATCAGGGAGCAGGTAAGAGAGCTCATCTCCAACGGCGGGAACTACCGGAACCTGACCTATACCGAGCGCCAGATCTTCGTCCGGAAAGTCTTCACTCTGCCGTTCCTTGCACTGTTTCCGCTCTTTCTCGCCGCCGGACTTCTATCGCGCGCGCTTCGCCTGCTCGGCAACAGGCCGGGCGGAACCTGTTAACCCGTCAAGAGGCGTAGTGCCTCAAGTAACGTTCCGACCTGCCCGACTCAAGGCCATTCCCCCGCCCTTTGACACGAAAGAAGCCCCCTGGTAACGAACATGCCGACTAGTCGGTATGTACTGGGAGGTTCCAATGCCTGACGGCGCTTCAAGGGATACAGGTGGTACCCGCCGGCTTATCCTTGACTCCGCCCTGCACGAGTTCTCCGGCAGGGGCTACCACAAGGCCACCATCGACGGGATAGCCGCCGGCGACGGCTTGAGCAAGGGAGCAGTGTACTGGCACTTCGACAGCAAGAGAGTCCTGTTCCTCGCAACCATCCGGCGGGAGCTCACCCGCTTCATGGAGTACCTGCAGGAGATCACCCGCGAGGGGGGCCTGACCGTAGAAGAACGCCTGGAGCGTTTTATCGTCGCGGCACTTGCCTACGACTTCGACCACCCGGAGCACCCCCTGCTGATGAGACACTTCTCGACGCTGCAAGACGAGGAACTACAACAGGACCTCCAGGGCATAGCCAGGCCAGATTCGTGATAGGATATCAGCGTTGGAGGAGGCATATGGGGAATACCAGGTTCTGCTCATCTTGCGGAGAAAAGCTCCCGGAAAACGTCGAGTTCTGCGTGAACTGCGGCACTCCCGTGTCAGGCGCGGAGAAGAGCCAGGCACCGCCACCGGAGCAGTCCGCACCGCCACCCCAGGTGTACACACCGCCCATGCCGGGCCAGCCGCTACAAACCGGTGGTCAGCTGCCCCCGGCGCGCAAAGGGATGTCGAGAGGCGTGATGGCTTTGATCATCGTTGCCTCGATAGTGGGAGTGTTGGTGATAGTGGGCGCCATCGTCGGTATAGCCCTCACGGTGGGCAATAGCGCGAGAGATAAGGCCAGTGAGCGCACCTGCCAGGCCAACTTGCGGACTATTGATGGCGCGGTGCAGATGTACTACGCGGAGAACGAGAAATACCCTACGAGCGTTGATCAACTGGTGCCCGACTACCTCAGAAAGGTGCCGAAGTGCCCGTCGGGCGACGAACCTTACCAGTTGAAAGGGGACCCACCGTCTGCCTACTGCACCAACGTGTCCTCGCACAACCTCGACTACTGAGGCCGAGGCGCCCCCTGACCGTTGAACATGTGTCGCTCATCATGATGGGGTCCCTTAATATGGGTTTAAAGCTATTAACGACCGTTCCTAGAGCTGAATCCACTCCTCCATCCGTGTGCAAAAGATTGTGTCGGTCCTCCGACACCATCACGAAGCGTACGTAATGTCAAATTCGCCGAGTCATCAGTCTGATAGCACGTGGCAACTTCGTGGTACAATCTAAGCGTAGTCTGAACCAAGGAGTTTTTCATTGGACAAGGAGATTGTTTTTCTGGTGGAGGAATCACCCGAAGGCGGGTTTGAAGCCCGCGCTTTGGGTCTGTCTATATACACTGAGGGCGAGACCCTGGACGAGATCAGGGAAAACGTTCGCGATGCTGTCCGATGTCACTTCGACGAGAGCGAGCAGCCGAAGGTTGTGCGGTTGCACTTCGTAAAGGATGAGGTTCTCGCCGTATGAGGATCCCCAGGGATATCAACGGGGAGAAGCTGGCGAGGCTCCTTTGCAAGTACGGTTACGAACAAACCCGACAAACCGGCAGTCATGTCCGATTAACGACTTCCATCAACGGAGAGCATCATCTGACCGTGCCGAAGCATAAGCCACTAAAGGTCGGCACCCTGAACGCTATCATTTCAGATGTTGCAGAACATCTGAACTTACCCAAGGATCAGGTTCTAAGTGATCTATTCGGTTAACATTAATTATTTCCATCGCTGCCTACTGAGTTGAACGACACCTGAAATCCTGTGAGGGGTTCGTTGTGTCGGGCCTCCGACAGGAGTTTAAGAGATAACCCCACGCAATGCCCCGTTTTTGCGATTCTGATGCGGATTTAGCGATCCAGAGGCTGTAAGACCCCCCGGCCGTCCACGTGGTAGCCGAAGGCCTTTAGGCCCTCGGCCTGGGTCTTCGTGG
>JAHIPE010000069.1 GCA_018894655.1 Actinomycetota bacterium | reverse complement strand
TTATCAAGCACAAGAGAATCGGCTCGTTCGACTAAGTGCCTCGTTCCATAGATACGGTTAAGCACCGAGAGCGTCGAAGCGCCGCTCCGGCAAGGCGCGCGACTGAGACGTACTCCTGTAGTACTTCGAGGGAGCGGAACGAAGCCGGAGTGGCTGCAGCGGCGATCGAATGCCAGCGTATTTATGGAGCGGGGTACTAAAGGGCACCAGGGGAGGTTTGCTTTGGTACGGTATGCCGGGCAGGAGAAGTTCGTGGAGCTGGACGGGAATCGTATCTGCTACATCGACGAGGGAGAAGGCCCTCCGCTGCTGTTCGTACACGGCATCGGCGGGTCGATTAGCAACTGGGCTCCAAGCATCGAGCACTTCAAGCGGCGGTACCGCGTGATAGCGCTGGACCTGCCGGGGTTCGGGAAGTCCGGCTACGCTGACGCCGATTACAGCCTGGAGTTCTTCACCCGCGCCATCCGGGGGCTGCTCGCGCACCTGGGGATAGACAGGGTATCGATAGTGGGAAACTCCCTGGGGGGGTTCATCACCCTTCATATCGCGCTCTACCATAACGAACTGGTCGAGACGATCACACTGGTCGACTCCGCAGGTGGGCACGAGTTCCCGGTGCTTGCCAGGCGGGCGCTCCGGGTCCTGCCATTGAACTGGCTGAAGCGTATCATCCTTTTCATCAACTCCTACCTGCTACGGTTCAGGTTCGCCTACCGCCTGGGGGGGATATACAACATCAACCCGTACACCAGGGCCCTGCTCGACGAGGCCATCTCGATGGCTGAGCGCACGGACGTAGACCAGTACCTCGAGGCGTACGTGAGGACGGCGCGGACCGCGCTCAACGTCACGTACCGGGAGCAACTCGGTGAGATATGCAAGCCGACCCTGGTGGTATGGGGGCAGAAAGACCTCGGTGTCCCCCTGAAGGTCGGCCAGCGGATAAACACAGGGATCAAAGGCTCGTTCCTGGTGGCGATACCGCGCGCCGCCCACGTCCCGCAACTGGATCAGCCCGAGGCGTTCAACGCGGCCCTCGAGCGGTTCCTGTCAGGGGCCCGAAACAGCGGCTCGCCGGATCAATCGAACGGGGAGGTTTCATGAAGAGCATTCCACCGGTTCACAAGGTCAAGGGATACGGGACCGGCAACATGTACATCATAGAGGGTGAGGAACTGGTGCTGGTGGACACCGGCGTTCCCCAGGATTACCGGCTGCTGGTCGACCGCATAAAGAGCCTGGGGCGCTCCCCGGTCGAGGTCGGACACATCCTGCTCACTCACTTCCACGTTGACCACGCCGGATCCGCCGCCGCATTCCGCCGCCTCTCGCACGCCAGGGTGTACGCTCACCGGGACGACGTACCGTTCATCGAGGGGGAGGAGAGGACCCTGAGCATACACAAGAAGGGGGTCCTGGGGCGGGCGGCATCGCTCATCCCCAACACCGCCCACAAGTATACCCGGGTGCCGGCGGTCGAGGTCGACCAGCAGCTCACGGACGGGGACGTCATACCGTTCCTCGGCGGGATCAAGGTGATACATACACCTGGCCATACCCCCGGCTCCGCCTGCTTCTTCCTGGAGGAGAAGGGGGTGCTGTTCACCGGCGACGCGATAATCAACAGTTGCCATTTCCTGACCCTTCCCACCGTAGGGTTCTCGAGTGACTTCGACGAGGCCGCGAGGTCCGCCTGCCGGGTCGCGGACATCTTCGAGGACGAGGGCCTGTGGCTGGTCTGCCCGGGGCACGGCCCCATCGTGGAGCAAGACCCCAGAGAGAAACTCCTGCGCCTGCGAGGGAGGATCATGAGGAAGGGGAAGGTGTAGCATCCCCCAACCTGGCCTTCCCCCCAACCCCCCATCCCAGCCTTCCCCCCAGTGGGGGGAAGGGGCAGAGGGGGGAAGGGGCAGAGGGCGGTCGGAGAGGCCGCCCGGAGCCAGGAAGAGCCACGTCTCAAGAGACGCGGCTCAAGTCGTTACGGGCCGGTCAGACCTGCCGGAAGCCCTTGATGTCGAAGATGCCGCCCTTGCGGTCCTTCTTTACCTTGAGCACCGGCTTGACCTTCCTGCCGATAGTCACCTTGTCCGGCTTCGCGTCGATGAAGTGGACGAACTTGGCGCCGTCGGTGCCGTCAACCTCGATGAGGCC
>JAHIPE010000068.1 GCA_018894655.1 Actinomycetota bacterium | reverse complement strand
GGGATGTCCTCCAGGCGGATGGCCACCTGGCCGCACCAGAGGGCCCCGTTCTCCACGTCTTCCGCGGGGCCGAAGGCGAGCTGGCTCCCCTTGATCTCGTACTTGAGTATCTCCACCTCGGGGGCGCCGCCGTCCTTGAGGCGGGCCAACTCCTCGGAGAACTTGTTTCTCATGTGCCGTAGCGGCCCGAAGAAACCCTGTGTAACCAGGGTGGCGTTCTCCTTGCCGAAGCGCTCGGCGGCGGAAACGATGGTCTCCTTCGACTTCCGGCTGAACTCGGACTCCTCGGTGGCGATGAACCTGGTGCCCATGTATATCCCGATCGCGCCGAAAGCCAGGGCCGCCACCAGGCCTTTCCCGTCACAGATGCCGCCCCCCCCGATTACCGGGATGTTCACCGACTCGACCACCTCCGGCACCAGGACCATTGTGTGGACCGGGAAGAACGTGACGTGGCCACCCGCCTCATACCCGGTGGCGATCAATCCATCCACACCGGCCTGCTCCGCCTTCCTGGCGTGATAGACCGAGGGGACGTTGTGGAACCACGTCATTCCCGCCTGCTTTATCTTCTGCAGGTGCGGTTGGGCGGGGTTGCCCGCCGAGGTTATTATCAGGACGAGCTTATCCTTGAGCTCGGGGTCGCTCTCCCTCATCTCTATTATCATGTCGAGGAGCCCCGGGACCTCGGGCTGCTCGGGGGCGACCCTCAGGTTCAGGCCGAAGTGACCATCGGCCTCCTTCTTCACCTTGGTGAGCGCGTCGCTCATCTTCTCCTTGACGCTGTCGAAGACCGCCTGGAGGTTCTGGCCCGCCAGGAGATCCGCCATCTTTTCCTCGGGGGGGGAGGGATGGCTGACGTTTCCGAACCCGCCCGCGTTAGTCACCGCGATGGCGAGGTCCATCGTGTCGTAGGGCCCCATCGCCGCCTGCATGATGGGGTACTTCATACCGAGCATCCGACAAAGCTCTGTTTCTATCAACTGAAGCCGCCTCCCCCTTGATCCTGCGTGCTTTACACCACTTTCCAGTGGGAATAACTATATCATTTCGCGGCGGCTCGCAGGCGCCGGGCGGTTTCACTTGGGCGTTTCCCCCGGCAGGAATATACTGTGTCAGGGGAAAGGCGCTGCCAGGCCAGCCGGCCCTAGAGGAGTTCCGGCGGGAAAGGGGACGTTATGTTTGAGAAACTGCGGATGTCTCTCCACCGAAACGTGACAATAGCCGGTCATGTGGAACTGCTGGCCGAGCTGTACGGGGACGATTCAGGCTTCATGGTTGAAGAGCCGCTTCCTTACCAGATGTACGAGGGTCACGGGACGTACTTCACCTACCGGGAGTGGGTGCGGTTCTCCAACCGCTTCGCCAACGTGTTGCGCGACAGACTGGGGGTTAAAAAAGGAGACAGGGTCGCCATTATACCGGGGAACGGGATCGAGGCCCTCACCGCTATAATGTCCACGATGCAGATAGGGGCAATCGCTGTCCCCATGAACTACATGCTGCGGGGCAAGGAGATACAGCATATAGTGGAGGACTCCGGGGCGAAGGTACTTATCACCGACCCGGAGGTGTTCAATTCGAACATAAGGGACACGTCTCTTCTTCCCACAGTGGAGAAGTGGGTCATGGTCGGGATATCCGGGAAGGCGCCGGACGGTTTCGAGTCCCTGGACCTCCTTCTCTCCGCGGTCCCCGACGAGTTTGCCCCCGTGAAGATGGGCATCGACGACGTGGTGGGGATCTTCTACACCTCCGGGACCACCGGCTTTCCCAAGGGAGCCACGGTGACCAGTAGAGGGCTGCTCGGCGCGCAGAGGAAGGCCGCGGCGGTCCTCCCCATGAGCAAGAAGGACTTCGGGATATTCGCTCTTCCCATAGCCCATATATTCGGCTTCGGCACATGCATTATGGGAACCTGCGCGGGGGCGGGCGGTTTCATCTTGAGGCACTTTGACCCGGTCCAGTGCCTGGAGCTTATCGAGGAGCACAAGGCGACCCTTTTCGTGGGGGTGCCGGCGATGTACACGTTCATGCTGGCGTCGAACCCGGAGAAGTACGACCTGTCGTCGCTTCGCCTGCTGGGCTCCTCCGCCGACGCTATGCCCCCCGACCACATAGAGAGGATAAGGGACCTGGCCGCCAAGCCCGGTCTCATCCGCAAGCACAGGCCGCTCTTTGCCGAGGCGTACGGGATGGTTGAGCTTACCGGGTTGGCCACGCTCAAGCCGGCGTTCAAGTGGCTGGACTGGCCGCCGGGATGCGTTGGAATACCGATGCCCCCGATCCGCGCCAAGGTCGCCGATGACCACGGGGTCAAGATGAAACGCGGCGAGCCGGGCGAGCTATGGATAAAGGGACCCGGGGTCACCCCGGGGTACTGGAACAACCCCGAGGCGACGGAGCAGGCGCTGGTCGGCGGGTGGTTTCGCACCGGGGACATGGTCCGAATTGACCGGTGGGGCAGGACGTTCTTCGTGGACAGGGTGAAGGACATGATAAAGTGCGGCGGCTACTCGGTCTTCAGCGTGGAGGTCGAGGAGGAGATACTGGAGCACCCTGACGTTCAGGAGGTCGCGGTCATCGGGATTCCTCACCGCACAATGGGACACGTACCGATGGCGGTGGTTTGCCTGAAAGAGGGGCATGAGGTTACCGAGGAGGAGCTGGCGGACTGGTGCCAGGAGAACATCGCCAGCTACCGGGCCCCGCGTATAGTCCGGATAATCCCGGTAGGGGAGATGCCGTATGGCATGACCTTGAAGGTAATGAAGAAGGACCTGCGCAGCCGCTTCGCAGGCGAGATTGGCGTCCTGGGATAATGACGCGGGTCCCCGGGGGAGCCCAACGCAACAATGGTGCCAGGCATCAATGCAACACGTAACTCTTAGTGTATGCGGCCGACTGCGCTACAATAGGTCTAGCCGAAAGGGGGAGACATGAAAAGGATAACGATTGTCGGCGCGCTGACGTTGGCCCTGGTGCTTGTTACCGGGGTATGCGCCGGCGCCTTCCAGCAGAGCCCGGCGGAAAAGGCGAAAGAGAGGCGGCAGGAGATCCAGGAGGAGCGGGCGGACACCGTCCAGAAGAGGATAGAGCTGATCATCACCCGGTTCAACAATAACAAGGACAGGCATATCGAGACGTACAAGAGGGTAAAGACGAGGCTCGAGGAGATAGCCGACGCCCTGGAGGCGGAAGGGTACGACGTCGTCAGGATAAAGAGTGACTACAGGGAGCTTGATCTAAAGATAAAGAAGGCCGCCACGGATTACGCGGTTTTCATCAAGAAGCTGGAGGAAGCCGCGGAACTCGCCCCTGGCGCGGGGGGTGGCCAGTTCGCGCAGGTCCTCGGGGAGGCGCGTTCCCTGCTCAGGGTATTCCGGGAGGACATCCTGGATATCCGTCACTTCTACCAGACCGTTATAAGGAAAGACCTGGAGGACCTGAAGGGGCAGAACCCGTCCGAGTCCTCGTCGAGCGTGCCCGCCACGCCGCTTCTCTCGGTCGTGCGGGCCACGTCGTGAGAGAGGGGGCATGGCTTATGTTCTCAATGGTCTACGGCAAGAAGAGGTATCTGGTTATCGCCTGCCTGCTCGCGGTCCTTATCACCTTCGCCCTGCTCGCCGTTTCCTGCGGAGAGAAAGGGACCTCGAGCCGGGACCCCGATGCCGGGGACGTGTCGAACGGCAAGGTGGTGCCTGTCGAAGCCTACATCAATGAGCTCGACAGTGAAATGAACCTGGTGGACACGGAAGATTTCAGCGATAGCGAACTGGACGACAAAGAGCTCGGGCTCTAAGTGCCCCGTTCCATAAATACGGTGTCGTATCGAGAGCGCCGAGGCGCCGCTCATGCAAGGCGCGCGACCGAGCTGTACTCCGTGAGTACCGCGAGGAAGCGGAACGCAGCAGGTGCGGATGCATCGACGTTCGAATGCAAGCGTATTTATGGAACGGGGTACTAAGGCACGTGGCGGGAGTCCCTGTCACCGCTGCTCCGGTATCCCCGGGAAGACCGGCACCGCGTAGACGTAGGTGTAGAAGCCGCCGTTCGCCTTCCAGGTAACCTCTGTCTCACCTTTCATCGACTCCTGGATCGCCTTCCAGGCGACGCTCGCTTCTTCGCCTTCCAGTTTGACGCCGTTCGACTCCGCGGAGGATGCACGGGCCAGGTCCTCGCTGTCGCCGGGCCAGGTCATGACGTTGGGAGCGCTTGGCGCTCCGGGCTCCGCCTTCACGAACAGCAGGATGGTATCCGGGATGTACTCCTGTGGCCCGGACGTCTCGAGGTCGGTCACCGTGCTCACGATCTTCTCCCAGTTGGGAGGCCCCTGCCCACTCTGTACGGAGATTTCGTACGTCTTGTCAGATAGCCTGACCACGAGGACCTCGGTGACACCCCCCGGCATCGGCTTTCCCGAGTACTCCCCCTCCAGTTCGAAGAAGCCTTCCTCCGAGAGCGACTGGAGCACACCGCTCAGGCCATCGCCGGTAAGACTCCCGGTTGTGAACTCGTAGGGGCCTTTTTTCTGAGTGGCCTTCCCGTCGCCGTAGATTATCGTCACCGGGGCGCTGGAGTTGTATATGGGGGCGATTGCCTGGTAGCGGTTGAACGTCACCACGGGTGTCGTACCGGAGTTACTGTAGCTCAAGTCCGTGCCGGTGTCTCCGCAGCCGCAGACCAGGGCTATTGCCACGACCAGGAGCACGCCCAGAGCCGGAATGATGATTCTCTTGTGTTGCAAGGAAACCCCTCCTAGTCGAACGTCTTGCATTGGTGCCTGGCCCCGCTCTTGCGTTTGGACCCCGGCTTTCCCCGAACGCCCGTGCGCCAGGGGCGTCAGTTTATGCCGTAATGGGAATTGTATCACTGATGCACCTTCACGGGTTCCAATAATAGTGAAATGCTCGAGATATTCACCTCGCGGGTCCATATCCCACTATTTCAGCCGGGACTCTCGTCCCGGACTCCGGGCGTGCCCCGAACCCGCCTCTCAAGCGGGAGGGGGGTCCTGCTGCGCCTGCCGGAGCCCGCCCACGATAAAGAACGACTGGTTGCGGGCCTCCATCCTGTTGGCGTCCTCCAGGCTGGAGGCGTTGAGCGCGGCGTTGAACGCATCCTTGGTGAGCCGCAGACCCATCCTGGTCTTGGAGGCCATGTTCGCCGCCATCGCCCTCGCGGCGGGCATGAGGTCCTCTCTCGAGTAGAGGTGGTTGGCCAGGCCTATCCGGTACGCCTCCTCCGCGGGAATCCTGTCTCCGGTCATGCATATCTCAGCCGCCCGTCCCCAGCCCACGATACGCCACAGGAAGTAGCTGGAACCCATGTCCGCGCCCCCGGTTCCTATGTTGATGTACT
>JAHIPE010000067.1 GCA_018894655.1 Actinomycetota bacterium | reverse complement strand
TGACACCTCCAGCTTGACCCTGAATGGATGCGACAGATAACCCTCGGTGATCTTGATCTCGCACAGGTACGTCCAGCGCTTCTCGGCGACGTCCGTGATTTCCGCCTGCGGGAAAGGCTCGGTGATGTCATTCGCGAGTGTCTCGAGGTTGCCCTTCAGCGTATCCTCGAGCAAGGAGAAATCGAGGTCCTCGGAGAACCGGGGTGAACCGTAGACCAGCCTGAGGGCGGTCCCTCCCTTGAAAACAAGTCCGTTGCCATGGCCTGATTCAAGCAGGCCCTTAAGGAAGACAACCTCCCAGTATTCCCTTACTACCTGGGTTACATCTATCCTGAGTTCACCGGCAAGCCGCTGTGCTAATAACTGTTCCATGATACTTAACAGATATGTTAAGTTATTGGGAAATGATATTCAAGTGCCCCGGATTATCCTTCATCAACCCCACCAGGGCAATAACGCAACAAAGGCCATGCCCCTAACGCAATACTCCTACCATTTCTTGGCAAAACGCAACAACAGTGCCAGGCACCGTTGTTGCGTTTCTTCTTCTCTTGCGTTGCCACAGGGGAGGAACTCCGTTCAAACCTCGCCCCGGTCTTACAAGAGCTTCTCCAGCTCCGACTTGAGCGCGTCCTTGTCGGGGACACCGGAGGCAATCCCGACGCTATTACCAGCGCCGTCGAGGATGACTATCGTCGGGGTGGTCTGCACACCATATTTGCGAAACGTGTCGAAGTCGTCCTCGGCGTAGATCTCCCTGAAAGCCACCTTGCCGGACATCTCCTCCTTCAACTCGTTCAAGATGTCGTGGGCGGTGACACACGGTGGGCAGCCCTCCTGGGTGAACAGCAGAACCTCCGGCTTCCCGGTACTCGAGGAGCCGTCCCCGGCGTTGCCTTCCGTCTTCTTCCCGCCACACCCTGGCGCCATCAAAGAAGACAGCACCAGGATGGCCAGCACCAGGATTATGCTCACCCGTCGTGTCATCGCTGCTCCTCCTGTTCGACGCTGTTTTGTCTCATCAACAGTACCATGATAAAGCGTGGGCCGCATTGATAAAAGACATGCTGGCCCCGGTTCGCCCGTCTTGCTGTACCGCGCGCCGCAAAAAGATATAATGGACCGGCTGTCCAGGAGCAGTGGAGGCTCGCAATGTTTCGGAACTTGACCGTAGCCAACCTTATTGACCGGGCCGCAAGGAAGTACGGGGACAAGCTTTTCGCCGTCGGGGAAGAGCCGGTGAAGTCCGATTACCTGCCCGAAGGCCACGACGGTCTCCACTTCACCTGCAACGACACGCTCGAGATCACCAACCTCTTCGCCGCGGCGATGCGGGGCAAGCTCGGCGTGGGCGCCGGGGACCGCATCGCGGTGGTCCTCACCAACGTGCCCGAGATGGGTACGATATTCACCGCGGCGGCCCGGCTGGGGGCGATAACGGTCCCGTTCAACTACATGCTCAAGGCCGAGGAGCTGACCCGGATGGTCAACGACTGCGGGGCCAAGGTCCTTTTCACCGAGCCGGAGCTCTTCCGGGCGAACATCAGGGACAAGGCCAACGTACCGGGGATAGATCACTGGATCATGATCGGACCCCCGGACGAGGTCCCCGAGGGCTTCCTCTCCCTCGATGACCTGGAGGAGCTTGTCGCCTGGTGCAGGGAGCGCATCGCGGCGTACAAGGCGCCGCGCAGGATAATACTCCTGGAGCAGATGCCGCTCACCATGACCCTCAAGGTCATGAAAAAGGACTTAAGGCGAAGGCTGGAAGAGGAACAAGCGTTGAAAGGGGACAGTGGTTCCCCTGAGCGAAAGGAGGAGTAGCCTATGGTTTCGTTTGAACCTAGCGAAGAGCAGGCGATGGTAAAGGAGACCATCGCCGGATTCGCTAACGCCGAGATGGAACCGGTCATGAGGGATTGCGACGAGGCCGGGGAGGTCTCGGATGATCTCGTGAAGACCGGCTGGGAGCTCGAGATAATCTCCTCGAGTGTGCCCGAGAAGTACGGAGGCTTCGGCGAGGGCCCCTCGGCCCTGACCGGCGCCATCGCCTACGAAGAGCTCGCTTACGGCGACCTCTCTACCGCGATGCACATCGTGTCGCCGACGATGATGGCTTACACGGTGCTCCTTGCCGGCACCGACGAGCAGAAGGAGAGGCTGCTGCCCGCGTTCTGCGGCGAGGAGTTCAAGGCGGCGGGCGCCGCGCTGGTCGAGCCCCGTTACTCGTTCTGCGCCTCGCAGCTCTTCGCCAGCGCGAAACGTGAAGGCGAAGAGTTCGTGCTCAGCGGCGAGAAGTGCCTGGTACCGCTGGCGGCG
This sequence comes from Actinomycetota bacterium, assembly GCA_018894655.1. Classification (GTDB taxonomy): domain Bacteria; phylum Actinomycetota; class Geothermincolia; order Fen-727; family Anoxymicrobiaceae; genus JAHIPE01. Next base: position 4,353 of record JAHIPE010000067.1, on the reverse strand, counting down.
GACTCGGATGAGATCCTCGTCTTCGCCTCAGGCGAACCGGGAGCGGGCTTCGCCGGCGTGGATGCGTTCGTTGTCCCCAAGGGCTCTCTCGACCTCATTATCTCGGAGCGGGAGAAGAACATGGGCCTCAAGGCCCTGGCCACCTACGAGGTAACCCTGAAAGGCGTGAAGGTCCCCCTGGCCAACAAGATCGGCGCCGATGAAGGGGTCGACTACCTGAACCTGCTCAGCCGTTCCCGCCTGGCGCTTGCGGCCCTGGCGGTCGGCATGATGAAGCGGGCGGCGGAGCACTCCCGCGATTACGCCAAGGAGCGGGTGGCTTTCGGCGAGCCCATCGGGTCCCGGCAGGCCATCGCCTTCATGGTCGCCAAGATGTTCCTGGAGGTGGACGCCACCAGGATGCTGGTGTGGGAGGCGGCATGGAAGTGCGACCGCGGCGAGGAGTTCGCCAACGACGCCGCCATGGCCAAGAACTACGCCGCCTGCCAGGCGATGGAGGTCTGCGACGGCGCCGTCCAGGTCATGGGTGGCCACGGTTACGTCCGGGACAACCCTCCCGAGCTCTGGTTCCGAAACGCGAGGGCATTCAGCACCCTCGAAGGCATAGCGATGGTCTAAGGGGTGTACATGATGATAGATTTCGAGCTTTCAAAGAAAACAAAGGGCGCACAGACGATGATAAGGGCGTTCTCCGAACAGGCCCTGAGGCCTATCGCCCGCGAGTACGACGAGAACGAGCACGAGAGACCTATGGACATCATCAACATGGTCCACGGCTTCATGAAAGGCGGGATGGGCGGAGGCGCGGGAGGCGAGAGGAAGAAGAAGGGCGAGAAGTCCGAGGCCAACCTGCGGACCGCGGTCACCATCGAGGAGATATTCTGGGGCGACGCCGGCATAGCGCTGGCCTTCGGGGGCGAAGGCCTTGGCGGGGCCGCGGTGCGTGCGACCGGTACGCCCGAGCAAAAGGAGCAGTTCCTTACCCGCTTCACCGGTGATACGCCGGTGTGGGGCGCCATGGCCATCACCGAGCCCGAGGCGGGGAGCGATACCGCCAGCCTGAGGACCACCGCGGTCAAGGATGGCAACGAGTGGGTGCTGAACGGAGAGAAGATCTTCGTCACCAGCGGAAAGAGCGCCCTGGAGGACTCCGATGGCTTCGTGGTGGTCTGGGCGACCATCGACCCCAAGGCGGGCCGCGCCGGCATCAAGCCGTTCATAGTCGAGCACGGCGCACCGGGCATGGAGATCACCAAGATCGAGGACAAGATGGGCATCCGATGCTCGGACACGGTGTCACTCTCGTTCATGGACTGCCGCATCCCCGAGGAGAACATCCTGGGTAGCGCCGAGGTCGCGGACAAGGGCAAGTCCAAGGGGTTCAAGGGCGTCATGGCCACGTTCGACGCCACCAGGCCCATGGTGGCCGCGATGGCGATAGGAGTGGGCAGGGCGGCCCTCGAGTACCTGAAGAAGACGCTGGCCGACGAGGGTGTGGTCATACGCTACGGGATATCCCCCAACCGCATGACCGCGATAGAGCGCGACGTCACCGAGATGGAGGCCAACCTCAAGGCGGCACGCCTGCTCAACTGGCGCGCGGTGTGGATGCTGGATACCGGTCAGAAAAACAGCCTCGAGGCCTCGATGGCCAAGGCCAAGGCCGGGCTGGTGGTCACCCAGATAACCCAGAAGTGCGTAGAGCTCCTTGGCCCCATCGGCTACTCCCGCGAAATACTGCTGGAGAAGTGGATGCGGGACGCCAAGATAAACGACATCTTCGAGGGAACCGGACAGATACAGATGCTCATTACCGCGAGGAACGTGCTCAGCTTCGGCCGGGACAAGCTGAAGTAGCTCCCCTCGCTCGAGGTGAATAGCCGTTAAGACCTTAGTGCCTCGTTCCATAAATACGGTTACGCACCGAGAGTGTCGAAGCGCCGCTCCGGCAAGGCGCGCGACTGAGGCGTACTCCTGTAGTACGCCGAGGGAGCGGAACGCAGCCGGAGTGGATGTAGCGGCGCTCGAATGCCAGCGTATTTATGGAACGAGGCACTTAGGGCGGAGGGAGCTCTCCGCCCTCAGGCGCCCTGAAGGGAGAGCGTATGAACAAGCTGGAAAGGGTCCTGACCGCACTCGACGGGCGGCAGCCCGACAGGGTGCCCACGTTCTCGATGCTGTTCGACGGCAAGCCGATAGACGACGCCCTGGGCAGACCCCACCCGCGGGTGTTCAGGGTTCTGGAGATACCGTTCGTCCAGAAGCTGGCGGACCGCACCACCTGGCTGTGGAACACCCTCGCTCACCCCAACCTGGGCGGGGCCGCGTTCTTTTATAACGCGCTTCGGGCCGACTTCAAGCTGGGGTTCGACGCCGGGCTTGCTATGTACTACGGCTTCCGGGTCATAGACCACCAGGAACTCCGTGATATCTCCGGGCGCCGCTACCAGTTCACCGACGACGGTTTCGGTGGCATCTACGCGATGTACAAGGAGGGGCTGATAACCGACCCCGGGGCTTGGAAGACGTTTGAGAAGATGGACCCACACAGGTACGCCCGGGGGGTCCGCCTCTTCTTCTCGTTCCTGAACTGGATATGGGGCGGGAAGATAGCGCTGGTGGCCTGCGTCGGGGCCAGCCTTCATCAGGACATCACCGAGGGAATGGGTTTCACCAACTTTGTAAGGTGGTCCCGGAAGGACCCCGGCTTCCTGCGCGACATAATCGAGTACAAGGTCGAGCTTGCGGTGGAGGCCATCCGCGCGGTGGGCCAGTCGGGGGTCAAGGTGGTGTGGCTTGGTGACGACCTGGCCTACCGGTCCGGGCCGATGCTCTCGCCTGCGATGCTGGAGGACCTCTTCGGCGACGGCTACCGGCGCATCGCCGAGGCGGCGCACAACGGCGGGTGCCGAATAGTGTTCCATACCTGCGGCAACGTGCTGGACCTGCTTACCATGATCGCGGACTGGGGGTACGACGGGGTCCAGGCGCTGGAGCCCACCGCGGGGGTAACACTGGCGGAGGCCCGGCGCCGGATCGGCGACAGGCTATGCCTTATAGGTAACGTGGACATCACCCACACCCTGGTGGACGCCACCAGGGAAGAGGTGTTCGACGAGGTGAGGGGCTGCATCCGCGATGGCGCTCGAGGGGGTGGATACATCGTCTCCTCCACCAACACCCACAACGCCATCAGCGCCCGCAACCTGCGCTGGATGGTGGAGGCAACAGAGGAATACGGGCGGTATCCCATCGATATCGCTTGAGCTCCCAGGCGACGCCCGCGAGTTTCACCGTTTCACTTCTTCCCCACGCCTTGAAGAACCCGGCCAAACGGGGTTAAATTGATTCAGCAGGAACAACCCTGCCCATCAAAACGATATCCGTCAGTATAAGCCGTAAGGCGTTACCAGCGATAGGTTGTCATGGAGTGTCCCCAGTGCGGGTCAATCGTCAATAGCAACAAGCTGTTCTGCCCGGAGTGCGAGGCGCCCCTGCACCTTTCCGATGCCATCCTGCCAATCCGCGAGGACGGCCCGCCTCCGGCGCGGGTGGAGGAAGCCAAACCGGACCAGGAGGAAATCCACCGCCGGACGGTCAGGGCGTGGGTAATCCGCATCGCCATCACGGTATTGATGATCGGTATCCTTATCCTGGCACTGCTCCTGCTGGCCAGCTCCAGGCACTGCCCCGCCGCGGCACAAGAGAGCAAGAATTGGGGTCAGGTCTTAAGTCTTGACTTTTCCGGGGTTCGGGGTCATGACCCCATTCAGGGCTCGAATATCTCCTCGGGGGCGTCCGGCAGGTCCTCGGGTGAGACACCGGTGCCGGTTTGCGCCACCTCCCACTCCCCGCCGGTGATCTTCCGAAGATAGACGCCGAAGCCGACCGCTTCCTCGGCCGGGACCTCCATCTCCTCCACCGCCACCCTTGCCCAGCCGTCGGCAACCGATATATCCACTACCTTGAACACCGAGCCGGGATTCGCGTCATGCACGTAGTTCAGGGCCTCCTCGGCCGCGCTCTTCTCTTCGGCGGTCCTACCGTCGTCGCCCTCGACAAAATCGCCTTCCCCGTCGCCGCCCGAATCACGCACATCATTACTCGAATCGACGGTGGTTGTACTGCCCCCACACCCCGTCGCAGCGATGACGGTTAGTAACAGTAGAAAAACGATTGCGGCCAGGGCTTTCTTGTTCAACCTCAACAGCCGGACTCCTATCTTGAAAACATCAGTAGTAATATTAACAGCATGCGAACAAAAGTGAAGCGGAGTAAGCAGTGGGCCGTCCGGTGGATGGGTAATAGAGAGCCGGTATAGATGCCGGGGATGGAGGTCTGTTAGATGCATAT
>JAHIPE010000066.1 GCA_018894655.1 Actinomycetota bacterium | reverse complement strand
GCTCACGCTCTCCGGCTTCTTCCTGTCGGGTGTCACCATGTACTACCTGGTCAGGTACCTGACCGGTGACAGGCGGGCGGCCTTCTTCGGCGGATTTGCCTACATGATTACCGGCTGGCACGCCTATCACGCCCTGTTCTTTCACCGGCTGGCCGCTACCCAGTGGATGCCCCTGTTCATCCTCATGCTGCTCAAGTTCATAAAAAAACCCGGCCTCAAGACCGCCGCGCTGCTGCTTCTCTCGGCGATACTGGTTGCCGGGATGAGCATCCACTTCGGGCTGTTCATGGTGATATTCACCGCCGCCTTCCTGGCGGGGCGCCTGGCCCACAAGCGGATATCGGAGCGCCTGCTGCGAAGGAGAGAGGGCATCGAGGGAAAGGCCCCGTGGGGACTCAACAGGAAAACGCTGCTGTTGTCTCTCGCCGTGGTGCTGTCGCTTATCGTGGTGCTGACACCTTTCGCTTACGCGGGTTTGTCCTCCAATCAACCCCGGGACAAGGAGTGGCCCACAGCCCCCATCGCCGGAGAGCTCCGAACGGAAGACCAATGCGTCCAGAATAGCGCCCGCCCCCTGGATTACCTGTGGCCGGACCCTTACAACCCGTTCCTGGGACGTATCACCAGGGAACTCAGACCTGGTATGTTCAGGGGATTCGACGAGTCCCTTAACATAGGCTGGATAGTGCTTGCCCTGGCCGTGCTGGGCATGGTCTTCATGACCAGGCGGGCCGGGGGAGCAAGAACCGTAGACAAGAACCGGCATATCGCGTGGGGGTTCCTTGTCGCGGCGCTGGTATGCTTTGTGTTCTCCCTCCGGCCCTTCATCAACGTCGGCGGGGTCAGGATTCCACTTCCTTCCACCCTGCTCTCCGTCTTCGCGCCCCTCTTTCGCTGGTACCTGCGCCTGGGGATCGTTGTTATCCTGTGCTCGATAGTGCTTGCCTGCCTGGGCCTTTCAAGCCTGCTTGACAGGGTGAAACGATCTCGAAGGGGCATCCTTCTCGCGGTGCTCGCCGCCATCCTGGCCATGGAGTCGATCATCGTCCCGCCTTTCAGGACATTCGACACAAACCAGGTGCCCCTGTTATTCGACAAGCTGGCGTCTATAGAAGACGGCGCCGCGGTGGCGTTCTACCCGCTGGAAGAGACAGGCACGTTCCCCACCAGCGCCCTCTTGTTCTACCAGAGGCAGTCCAAGGCCCCAATGCTGAACGCCGCCGGCTCCACCACCGACGGGGAGACGCTCCGAAGGACCGTGTACAACCCCTACAACCAGGCCACGCCGGGGATACTGAGCCGGTTCGACATCGACTACCTCGCATATTACAGGATAAACGAAAATTACTACGGCAGGACCGAGCTATGGGATTTCGACCCCAACCGAATCGCCCCGGGCCTGGAGCTCGAGGGGGCATACCGAGAAAGCGGCATGTTCGATGAAACGTACCTGTTTCGTGTCACCGCCCCGCCGGCGGAACTGGTTCCCCTCTACATGGGAGACTTCACCATCCCCCGGTTAATCGACGAGCGGACCGCGCGGTTTGTCTTGAAAGAGGGTGTCATGCGTATCCTCAACTTCACCGGCACCGGGGTCAGGGCGGCCCTCCGGCTCCCCATCAGGAACCTGGAGCACTCCCGCGGGGTGACCATCGAGTGCGAGGGCATGGTGCTGTGGAAGGCAACGCTCGAGGGTGGAGAGGAGACAACCGCGGTTATCGATGACCTGTTGATACCGCCGGAAGGGGTGGACCTGGAGCTAAAGGTGGAAGGTCCGGTGTTGATCCTGAGGGAGACGGACAGCAATCTGTTCGGTGCCAAGGCGGCCTCCGTAATGACCGGTGACCTGGAGATAATCGCGGAGGATAACTAAGAGAGGATGCCATGAACGAGCGACTGGACAGTGTCAGGGGCATTATGTGTCAATCGAAACTTGACGCGCTCCTGGTAACCGGCATCGAGAACGTCCGCTACCTCACCGGCTTCACCGGCAGCAGCGCGGCGGTGGTGGTTACGCCGGAAGACGCCTTCCTGGTGACCGACGGCCGCTACCGGGAGCAGGCGGCCAGGGAATCCATGTGGGATGTTGTGATATACGACGACACCATGGTCACCACCGTCACCCGCCTGCTGGAGAGCGCCGCCCTCGTCGGTTTCGAGGTTGACACCACATTCGAGCTCTACCGGAAGCTGAAGGAGGCTCTCCCCGGGACGTGCGGTCTCGAGCCCGCGCTTGGAGTAGTCGAGGGCCTGCGGTCCCGCAAGAGCCAGGG
>JAHIPE010000065.1 GCA_018894655.1 Actinomycetota bacterium | reverse complement strand
TCGGAGCCGCGCCCCTGTACCTGGGGAGCAGAGAAGGGTGCAGGTTGACAAACCCGTATCGGGGCTCCTCGAGAAGCCAGCGCGGCACCAGGCCCCCGTAAGCCACAACAACCCCCACGTCCCAATCAGGGTCACCGGCAACGCCGGACAACTCCTCCCTGGTGAGGGACATCGGTTGCCGGAGTGCGATACGATCCGCGCGCGCCTTCTCCACCACCGGCGTCGGCACCGGCTTCAAGCCGCGCCCGGCACGGCGGTCGGGCAGCCCGACAACCCCTGCGACCTGGTGACGGCTTGCGCACAGCCGATCGAGCGGTTCCACGGCAAAGCTGTCGCTACCGAAAAACAGAACCTTCAACAGCCCCCCCGATTCTCACAGGCCGGCCTGCCGGCGCTGGAACTCAATCTCGCGATACTCTTCCAGCGCCCTCCTTCGTTCCTCGTCGCTGCACCTGTCGATGATGAGGACCCCCTCGAGGTGGTCGCACTCGTGCTGGAATACCTGGGCCAGGAACCCCTCCGACTCGAACAGTATCCTGTGCCCCGAGAGGGTATTGCACCTGAGCCCCACCCTGTAGTAACGCGGTACGGGTACCAGTATCCCGGGGAGGCTGAGGCAACCTTCCTCCACCATGTACTCGCTCTGCATCTCCACTATCTCGGGGTTCACGAAGCAACGCACACCGTGGCCTAAGTCGTAGACAAAGAGCCTTCTTAAGGCCCCCACCTGAGACGCCGCAAGCCCAACCCTACCCGGCTCCGCTGAGAGTGTATCGCCCATTGTTCTGGCGAGCCCCTCTACGCCGGAGTTCATCCCCTCCACGGAATGGCACTTCTCCCGCAGTACCGGGTCCCCGAAAGTCCTTATCTCCAGGGCCAACCGCTTACCTCCGGCTTACAGTCCCGCGTCGCTCCTGAGAACATCCGCTTTATCGGTCTTCTCCCAGGTGAAACCCTCTTCCATGCGCCCGAAATGCCCGTACGCCGCCGTTTTCTTGTATATGGGCTTCAGAAGCTTCAGGTCCCTGATAATCGCCGCCGGCCTCAGGTCGAAGTGCTCATGGATGAGCTCGGTGATCTTATCGATTGAGACGTTCTCGGTCCCGAACGCCTCACAGTTGACCGACACCGGGTGGGCCCTGCCGATCACGTACGCTAACTGCACCTCGAAGCGTTCGGCCAGGCCGGCAGCCACCACGTTCTTCGCTATATACCTGGCCGCGTAGGATGCGGAACGATCCACCTTCGACGGGTCTTTTCCGGAGAAGCAACCGCCGCCGTGCCTGGCTGCGCCTCCGTAGGTGTCGACGATTATCTTCCTGCCGGTCAAGCCGGTATCGGCCTTTGGCCCCCCAAGGACGAACTTGCCGGTCCTGTTTACTATTATCTTGGTCCTGTCATCGATAAGCTCGGGCGGAACAATCGGCGTTATCACGTGGTCCTTTAAGTCCGGCGTGAGGAGGTTCTTGATATCCACATCGGGGCTGTGCTGCGCGGCGATTACGATAGTCCTCACCCTGACCGGCTTATACTTCTCGTACTCTACTGTAACCTGTGTTTTCCCGTCAGGCCTCAGGTAAGGAAGCACATCCGCCTTTCTCACATCGGCAAGACGCAGGGCCAGCTTGTGGGCGAGCATTATGGGCAGAGGCATCAGCTCCTCAGTCTCTTTACAGGCGAACCCGAACATCATGCCCTGGTCGCCCGCCCCCATTTCGTCCAGCTCGTCATCACTGATCTCGCTTCGCGCCTCGGCGGAGTGATTGACACCCATCGCGATATCCGGCGACTGCGGGTCGATGGAGGTCAGTACCGCGCAGGTCTCATAATCGAAACCGAACTTCGCCCGCGTATAGCCGATCCCTTCCACCGTCTCCCTGACCACACTGGGAATCTCCACGTAGGTGTCGGTGGTAATCTCACCGGACACTATCACCAGCCCGGTGGTAACCAGCGTCTCGCACGCCACCCGGGCGCGGGGGTCATCCTTGATTATGGAATCAAGTATCGCGTCGCTAATCTGGTCCGAGACCTTGTCCGGGTGACCCTCGGTCACCGATTCCGAAGTAAGAAGGTTCTTTTCCTGCGGCATCGTTTCCCTCCGTTAAGCAGCGTTCCAGTTAACAATGTTCCCCCTTCCGGCGACGGAAGGGGGCCTTGTCAAACCCCCGGCCCTCTTGCGAGATTATAGTACTAAGTCCATGGTCAAATCGAGTATTGCCGCCCGTGCGGCATCGCGCCGTTTCAGGATGGCGGCTGCACGAGTTCCTTGGTGATGAACTCCCCGGTCATGCCGTCCACCAGGATATGCAAGACCTCTACGCCTGCGCGCGGCTCCTTGTAGTAGATATCCCATATCCACTTGTACTTGGGCGCCGGCATGTCCTCCCCCACCGCGTCGTAGTCCGCCTTGCAACGAAGTGTAGCGTGGGGCCGGGCGTCCGGGTGACCGTCCATGTACTCGCCCCCGCCGTTCCTGAGAGCGACAGTGTACGCCTCAGGTGAGTCCACCCGGAAATCCGGTGGCTGGTTCTCCCGGTATATCTCCAGGCCTTCCTCCCCACCCTTACTCTTTCCCGGGGCGTTCGGCCATACGTTGCCCCGGTTGTAGATGACGAACATCCGGCTGTCTTCCTCCGGACGAGGGGAGAAGTAATAGACCTCCCATATCTTCGCTTTACCATCGCGGCCCAGGGGATCGCCGTCCCTGACCTGTATCATCCAGTTATTCTCCTGCCACTTGTCAGCAGCGGGCTTGGTATACTCCACCGCCTCGAACACCGTAACGGATTCAGGCCTTCCCTCCGTCCCGTTACTGTTGGTCTCCCCGTTGTCGTCACCGCACCCGGGAACGGTGAGCACCAGTATCGCCACGCAGATTGCCACCGCCAGTGCCGCTCGGCTCTTTCTCATCTATCCTCCGATCTCGCGTGCTTCAAGCCACTGCCCTCATGGCAACAGGCATAACGCACCAGGACCCCT
>JAHIPE010000064.1 GCA_018894655.1 Actinomycetota bacterium | reverse complement strand
GTACCGTTCGAGCTTTCCGGCCTGTCGCTTGAGCGGCCTGAGCTGGCGCCGTACCTCCCGCAGGATATCTTGTGTCCGCACCAGTTCGTCCTCCATCCGCTCCAGCCGCCGCACGGCCTTCTCCCGCCGGCGCCGGAACTTCAGCAGGCCCCCCGCCTCCTCGATATAATCGCGGCGTTCCTCCGCCCTGCAGGACAAGACCTCGTCAAGCTGCCCCTGGCTGATGACCGCATTCAGGGTCCGCCCCACGCCGGCGTCGGAGAGCAGTTCCTGGATATCCATCAGGCGGCAGGAGGTGTTGTTGAGCCGGTACTCGCTATCACCACCCCTGACCACGTTTCGCGAGATGGTTATCTCGGAGTAGTCCAGCGGGAAGTCGTTGTTGGAGTTGTCCAGTGTAAGGACGACCTCCGCTATGTTCACCGGTTTCAAGCTGGCACTCCCGGAGAAGATGACGTCCTCCATCCGGTCGCCCCTCAGTGAGGAAGGGCTCTGCTCTCCCAGTACCCACATCACCGCGTCGGCCACATTGCTCTTGCCGGAACCGTTCGGCCCGACGATAATGGTGACTCCCGGCTCGAACTCGAAGATGGTCTTCCGGGCAAATGACTTGAAACCCCTGATCTTCAGCGCCCTCAGGTGCAACTGACTTCCTTCCACTTCCCTGCAACCGTGCTAATTACTACTTCGCTATTACTTCTATGGATGAATGCCCGTGCCCTCCCGAACGGCCGGCCCCGGTCACTACTTGTGCGGAGGCCTCTCCTCCCTGTCAACGCCCCATCCCAGGCTACTCAGCGCAACCCGGGCCGCACCCTGCTCCGCTTCCTTCTTTGATGTCCCGGCCACCGGGCCGAAGCTCTTCCCCGAGACCCTGACGGTGGCATGAAAGGTCCTGAAGTGATCCGGCCCCTCACTGCTGCTTTTGTAACGGGGCACGGACCCGGTTCTCTTCACCGCCAACTCCTGGAGCTCGCTCTTGTAATCGCCCGGTCCCCACTTCACTATCTCGTGGATTGTGTCCTCCAGGCACGAGATGACCATCCCCCGCGCCACGCTCAAGCCCCCGTCCAGGTACAGGGCACCGACCACCGCCTCGAAGCTGTCCGCCAGTATGGAGTGCTTCCGCCTCCCACCGGTCGACTCCTCACCTTTTCCGAGTATCACGTGCTCCCCGAGGCCTAACCGCTCCGCCGCCCGCGCCAGGGCGCTCCTCTGCACCAGGGAAGACCTTACCTTTGTCAGCTCTCCCTCCGGGAAGTCGGGAAAATCCTCGTAGAGCACGTGGGTCACAGCAAGCTCGACGACGGAATCCCCCAGGAGCTCGAGCCTCTCGTTTGAATCCAGGGGTTGCAATCCCTGCTCGTAGATGTAGGAGCGGTGACAGAGAGCCTTGAATAGCAGGGAGCGGTCCTTGAACCGGTACCCCAGGATCTTCTCCATTGCCTTTACTGTCTTGTCAGGCTCGTTCACTCGATGAGTATCTTTCGAGGTAGCTCCTTGACTAACGGGGCTCGGAATCTTCGGCTTTTGCGAGCAGCGCGTCAAGGTCCAGGTGCTCCCTGATGAAACCCCTGATCCTGTCGATCTTCTCGGGCCCGTGGACCTTCTGCCGGCCCATCGCCGCCTCCACCATCTCTGCGGTGGTCGCGGTGTCATGATTAACCAGTATTATCGGCACGCGCATCTCCTCCGCCTGGCCGATAACCTGCGGGGTGGGCCTGCGTCCGCCGGTGAGTATGAGTGACTTGGTAGGTGTCTGGAGCGCGGCCAGCTGGATGTCGGGACGGTCTCCCCCGGTCACCACGACCTTGTTCGACCGCTCACGGAAAAGCCGTAGCGCCTGCTCCTGGCCCATGGCGCCAACCATCATGGACTCCACAAGCTCCTCCCTCTCCCCGGGAGCGCATATTATCTGGCCGTCAAGCGCTTCCGCGAGGTCATTGACGCTTATCGAGCGGAGCACCCTGTCAGTGGGAAGCGAGCCGAACAGGCTTATCCCCTGTTCCTCCAGGAAGCGGCTGAGCTGGTTCTCTACAAACGAACGGCGCCGCTCGGGCACCCAGTTCAGCACCACGCCCAGAAAGATGTCGCCGAAGTAGTCGCCGGCCGACAGTATCCTGTCCGTGGTCAGGTCCTCGTCAAACGTGTCCAGCAGCAGCAGCCCCGCATCCAGGAGGCCGGAAAGCTCGAGCGAGGAAAGGCCCAGGATCCTGCCGTGGATGAAGTTATGGGCCCCCTCCAGGAGCATGATGTCCTTGCCGGTGGAGAGCCTCTCGTAGCATCTCTTGACCGTGGCCCGGGGGTTGCCCGGCCGCTTCCGCATGTATCGCTTGAGCGTCTCCCAGGTCAGGAAGAACGGTGTCATATCGGAGAGGGAATCGGTGAGGCCCAGGGCTTCCTTGACGAAGTAGGCGTCCTCGTCAACCCTCTTGTCGTCCACCTTTATCGGGTAGGAGCCAACGGGCTTCATGTACCCGACCGACAACCCACGGTCCCTCAGCTCAAGGGCCAACCCTACCGCCAGGCTGCTCTTTCCCGAGTACCTTTCGGAGGATATTATCGCTATAGCCGTCACGCTGCTACTCGACCTCGAAGACCTGGCGGCCATCGTAATAGCCACACTCCCTGCAGACCCGGTGAGGAAGCTTGGGCTGATGACACTGCGGGCACTCTCCCACTGTGGGAGCGCTGATCTTGTGGTTGGCCCGCCGCGAGTCCCTCTTGGACTTGGACTTCTTTCTCTTTGGAACGGCCACTGTTACCTCTCTTATCTCTCCTGTCAGCTTAAAGGACCGGTCTTGTGTAACCACCGCTTGTTTACGAGGTACTTTAGCCACCAGGCCCGGTCAAGGTCAAGGGGAATCGGGAGCCTGTCCCCGGTGACGCGTTTCGCGTCGGTGGTGCCTGTCCCCGGTGACGCGTTTCGCGTCGGTGGTGCCTGTCCCCGTTGGCCTGTCCCCGTTGGCGTGTCCCCGTTGGCGCGTTGGTTGGGGCCGCGATTTTCCTCCAGGCGCTTCTTGAGGTCGGCAAGCGGCTTCAGCCTTGTGTCGACCTTCCCGGTATCACAATCACACTGCCCGATATTGAGGTCTGCCCCGCAGGACGGACACAGCCCCTTGCACCCCTCCCTGCAGACCCTTTTGCTGGGTAACGCCAGGCAAATCGCGTCCCTTAGCATCGGCATAATGTCGAGTACCCCACAGGTGACCGCATACTCGTCCGTGCACTCGTCCCCGGGCTCCACGTCACCCTCGTCCAGCCAGAGCGCGTGCTCCCTCAGGCGAATGCCCAGTGGAAACTCGAACCCATTGAGACAGCG
>JAHIPE010000004.1 GCA_018894655.1 Actinomycetota bacterium | reverse complement strand
GGGATCTCTCCCCGCTTGTACATATTCCAGGCCGTTCTGTACTGGATTCCCAGTTTCCTGGCGTAATCGGCTAGTTTCATGCGTATATGATACCATATCTTGCTATAATATTCTATATTACCAATGAAGTTAATTGATACCATCCAGGTCGCGGTCGTTGGGGTACCACGGGCGGTTCTAGGAGGGATACCCGACCGGGATGATGTAGAGAGGGCTCAAGTCCCCGGGGAGGCCCAGGACCCGGGTTACGCCGGCGTCGTCGAAGGCGCCCACCGGGACCGCCCCCAACCCCAGGGCGACCGCTTTCAGCAAGAGGTTCTCCGCGGCGTGCCCCACTTCTATGTAGACGTAACGGTCACCGCGGGAGCCGTACTTGGCCCGGGTTCTCTCGAACGCCCCGGTGAAGATGAACACCACCGGCGCCCGGCTGATGAACGACTGCCCCAGGGCGGCGTTCGCAAGGTCGCCCGCGCTGACGCCCCCGGAAACCTCCTCCAGGGAGTTCGAACCGGGGAGGTAATGGTAGAGGACACCGGCCTCGAGCACGTAGAGCTCAAGGGGGTACAGGGCTCCGGCCGAGGGAGCGGTCCTCAAGCCCATCGCAGGCTCGGTCACCCCCTGGGCGGCCCAGGCGAGCTTCAGAACCTGCTCTTCGGTCAGTTCCTCATCCGTGAAGCTTCGTACCGACCTGCGCTTCTCGAGCGATTCATCAAGGGTCATCTCTGCCTCCATGACCTCGGGTGCTGGATTTACCGACGCGCCGGTGTCACCGTTCTCACGGGCATCGCGGGCGCCGCAGCCAGGGGCGATCACCAGCGCGACCACCACGCACAGGCAAAGTACCGTCCCTGCTCTTCTCATGGTCTCCTCCGCGGTCAGCCCAGGTCAACCTCCAAAGTCGCGATCACCGACGCGTGAGAGCGTGAACCGACGATCGCCAACTCTATGTCAGGCAGTACATGTAGTATACCAGCCTGCGTTTGTTGCAACGGGGGGTGGCGGTGGTCAGTACCAACCGTGCATCTTGGCGGTGTCGATCATCGCCTTGACGTTCTCGGGCTTCGCGTTGGAGGGAACCTCGCACCCCGACGAGAGGATGAAGCGCCCGTTCCTGCCCACCTCCCTGATGAGCTTCAGGCAGTACTCCTCCACCTCCGCCGGACCGGCCAGGGCCAGCATGTCCGCGGAGACGTCCCCCATGATGTTGAAGCGGTCCCCAAGGACCTCGCGGGCCCTGAATATATCGGTGGTGCTGTCGAACTGGAAGTACGTGTTCTCTGGCAGGTCGGTCATTATCTCGAGGTTAAGGTCCCAGTTCCCGTCGCAGTGCATGCCGAAGACCATCCCGTGGGAGTCGAGGTAATCGGCGATGTACTTTATTCCCGGGTACGCGTACTCCTCGAACTGGCGGGGGGAGATGAAGTCGTTGGATGTCCTGTGGAGCAGCAGCAGGAACCTCCTGTTCCTGGTGCCCACGCAGATGAGCCGGGCGGCGAACGCCATGCTTTTCGCTATCTTCAGCGCCGCTTCCCTTATCTCCTCGCCCCGCTTGTGCAGGTCGATCGCGAACCCGGTGAGGCCTCGCGCCATGCTGAAAGTGTCGAACGGGGCCTCCAGGCTGAAGCTTATGAACATGGGGATGCGCTTGAACCGCCAGCGCTCCAGCTCGATTATCCAGTTTACCCCCAGGTTCAGGACGTGAGGGATAAAGCTGTCCAGCCAGAACCTCAGGTCGGGCTCGCGTTTGTCGAACCGGGATACCAGTTCCACCATGAAACGGGCCAAGGGGTAAGCCTTCCCCGGGAAGTTGAAGCCCATTATCTTCGCGTAGTCGTCCGCCTCCATCAGGGTTTCCGCCTCCGGGGCCTGCAGTATCTGCGACTCGTCGCTTTCACCGGAGGGCACCTCCGGCTTCATGCCCACCCCTGCCCCCCAGGTGATGTCATAATCAGGGGCATCCATGGTGAACGGGAGCGGGTATATGGCGTCCCAGGGCCCGACCTGCCAGAAGCAGGTGTCGAAGGCGGCGCGGTAGCTGTTCATGCTGGTCAGGAAGTCGCGGAACGGCACCCCGGCGTAGCTTGCGGCGAAGTAGTAGATAAGTGGAACGCAGGGGACCCTGTCCGGCAGTTCCCCCCGAAGCACGGTACGGAGCCTTTCCTCGAGCGTCATCGCCGTTGCCATCTGGCAACCCTCCTCTTTCCCGGAAAGAACGTCTGCCCGTTCATTCTATCGGAACGGTCTACCGTTGTGTGGCGTGGTTGAGAGGCTGGGTCACCGGGCACCTGCGTCCCCCAGGTCTGCGTGTGAGCGCCAAGACGCTATGGCAGTTCGTCCAGAGCGGAAAGCTCACTCCCTCCCAGGTAAGCGGCCGCTACGTTTTATCACCCAGGATGCAACTCATGTTCTTCATGCGGAACCACTCGAGCGAGTTCATGAAGTAAGGATTCCGTTCCCTGAAACATAGTCAAACATCTCATCCAACCTGTTTCAGTTGACGCTTCATCGAGGTCTGCCTGCTGAGACCAACAGGTCTTACGTCCCCTCCACGTCCGTTTACCCTCTCCGTGGAACTCACGGCGAGCAACAGTATGTTATCAGATGCGTTGTCGTCCCTGTCCGCTGTGTGCCCGCAGGCTTCGCAGTGGAAGGTCCGGTCCGAGAGCGTGAGGTCCTCCTTGACCCACCCGCACTTCGAGCACGGCTTGGAGGTGGCCTGGAAGCGGGGAACCACCACCAGCCGGGTGCCGTACCAGGCGCACTTGTAGGCAAGCTGCCTTCGGAACTCCCGCATGGAGGCGTCCGCAACGGCTCTGGCAAGTGAGTGGTTCTTCATCATGCCGGAGACGTTCAGGTCCTCGACGCCTATCACGCGCGGCCTCTCAGGCGGTGGCTTGGCTTTCGCCACTATCTCTGAGGTCGCCCTGTGTATGGCGTCCGAGCGGACACAGGAGATACGGTAGTGCTGCCTGGCGATTCTTTTCCTGGTCTTCTCCCTGCGGTTTGATCCTTTCTCCTGGCGGGACAGCTTCTTCTGGAATCGGCGGAGCTTCTTAGCTCCTCGCATGAGTGCTTTCGGGTTCTGGTAGTGGGTGTGGTTGTCGTTGCCATGCGAGCACGCAGCAAGTGTCTTGATGCCGAGGTCTACACCTGCTGTCGGGCCTGTCGCTTCCTCTGCCTCCATCTCCTGTTCCACCGCCAGGCTCACGAACCAACGGCCCGCCCGGTAGGAGACGGTCACGGAGAGCAGGTGCACGCCTTCTGCCCCGCCCACCGGGAGGTACCCCTTCTCCTTGAGGCGTATCCATCCCAGACAGGGCAACTTTATCCTTCCTTCCTCAACGTGTACGGAACCGGTCAGCCTGAAGGAGCCCAGGCCCCGCCTCCTGGTCTTGAAGCGGGGGTAGCCCACCTTGCCCTTGTGCTTTCCCTGCTTCTTCTCGGCCGCCCTCCGGTAGAAGTGGGCGAAAGCCCGGTCCAGGTCTCTGAGCGCCTCCTGGGGGGCGCACTTGGAGACCTCGTAGAGCCAGGAATAAGTTGTCTTCTTGAGGGCATTCAGCTCGCGGTGGAGTTCAATCGCATTCGGGGATTTCCCGGTGAGGCGGTAAGACTCACTCTTTCGCGCAAGCCCCCAGTTGTAGGCGAAGCGGGCGGCGCCGGCGTGGTTGGCCAGGTCCTTTTCCTGTGTTTTGTTGAGCTTTAGCTCTGTCTTGTAGGCCCTCTTAACTACCATTGTCCTTCACTGCGATTATCGCCCTTCTAGCCCTGTTCCTCGCTCCGCGCTTCCCGTAGATTCTCGCGCACATGGAGGTCACCACGTCAATGAAATCCTGCCAGATATCGGTCATCTCCTCAGTCTCATCAGCAACTATG
>JAHIPE010000063.1 GCA_018894655.1 Actinomycetota bacterium | reverse complement strand
TCACCTGTCGGGGGGCGAAACATGCCACCTTGCCCCGGTAGTAGATGCCCTTCCCCCAAGGTGGTATACGGAACTTCTCCCCCAGGCCCAGGCTCACCGCGGTTTTCAAGGTCGTATCGTAGGAATCGCGGAAACACTGGACGCCGGTATCGAACTGGAACCCACCGTCACGTGTGGTTCGGCACCTTCCACCGACCTGCTGTTCCTTCTCCAGGAGGAGCACGTTCCAACCATCCCGGTCAAGGCGGTAAGCGGCCGCCAGGCCGGCAAGCCCTCCACCGATCACTACCGCCCTGCCAGTTCCGGTCTTAGCCAACAACCGCCTCCCGTCGTCGAGCGGTCCGGGACTAGTGCACTAGATCCCCAGCCGGTCGGCCAGCGGGGCCAGGTCCAGCTTCTCGAGCTTGCCTCTGGCCATGTGGCCTTTATCGTCCATCCCGCGGTACTCGTAGTACTCCTTCTTCATCAGCTCGAAGTCGGGAACCGAGTCGGTATGGGGGCCTTCCTCCACCGGGATATAGATGCGCGAGTGCATGACGTCCTCCTCGGGACCGGAACCGAACAGCTCCTGAAGGCCCCGCTTGAGGAACCATGTCCTTTCACCCACCGCCATCAGGCTGTCGAGGTCGTAATCGAACCCGGTTACCGCGTTCATGGCGGTTACCAGCATCTCCCCGTCCCACGATACAGCGGCTAAAACGCATACCACAGCCGAGTTGAACACCTGTGCGAGCTCCTGGGCCCTCGCGGTCAGGTACGCCTTCCCTTCACTGGACTGCTCCTCGAACGGTCCCTCCAGGTCGAGCTCGGGGAGTGGCACCGCGCTGCCCTGCTCCATGTAGAGGTTCATGCTGGCGCAGTGACAGGCTCCCCTGACCGAGGTGGCGTAGGCCAGGCTGAACCCGTGGAAGCCCCTGGGGTCATGGGCCGGTAGCTCCAGCCCGCGCACCTGCACCGCCATGTCCGGCGCTTCCTTCCCTATCGACTCCGCCAGTGCCCGGCTTCCCTGCGCCATCCTCGCGCCGAAGCCCTCGTTCTTGCATACCATTTCCACAAGCTTGGTCATACCCTCGTGGTCACCCCAGGTTATCGCCACACCGTCGCACTCCTCGGGGGTGAGCAACCCCTTCTCCTGGCACTCGATAACCAGCGCGATTACCTCTCCAAGGGTTATGGTGTCGACCCCGCACTTGTTGCAGGTTTCGTTGGCCTTGGCGATGCTGGCCAGGTTGTCGTTCATCAGGTTGGTGCCCAGCATGCATATCGTCTCGTACTCGGGCCCCGCGCCCTCGGGTACCTGGTAAGGGGGCTCGTCTACCTTTATCACCCGCTTGCAACCGATGGGGCAGGCCCAGCAGGAGTGGGGCTTCACCAGTATTTCGTCGGCGTATGTGGGGCCGTTCAGCAACGCGACCCCATCGTCCCACTCGCCCAATTGCCAGTTCTTGAACGGGACATCCCCCAGCATGGAGCCGATCTCCAGGTTGGCGTTGGTCCCGAAAGCCTTGAGCGACTCCACGACGATGGACTCGGCGAAGATGTCCATGACCTTCTTTCGCCAGGCCTTCAACGCGTCCGGGTCGGCTATCTCCGCCTTCTTGCCGGCGCCCACCACGGATATTGCCTTCAGGTTCTTGGAGCCCATGACCGCGCCCATGCCGGTACGCCCCGCAAAGTGGGCCTTGTCGTGGGCAATAGCCGCGAACTTCACGCCTTTCTCCCCCGCGGGACCTATCGCCACGACCTTGGACTTCTTCCCGGCCTCCTCCCTGGCCCGCTCCCACAGGATGTCGGCGGTCTCGTAGGTGTCTTTGCCCTGGAGGTCAGACGCGTCCCGCAGTTCGACCTCGTCGCCGTTAATCCAAAGGTAGACGGGCTCCTTCGACGCCCCGGAGAACACGATGCCGTCGTAGCCGGCGGCCTTGAGCTCGGGGCCAAAGTAGCCGCCGCAGGAGGCCTCGCCCCAGTGGTTGGTGAGTGGTGAGCGCGCGACGACCGCGAAACGGTTGCCGCCGGGAACCCTCGACCCGGTCCAGGGGCCGGTCATGAATATCAGGAGGTTCTCGGGGCTGAGCGGTTCGATGTCGCCCGGGAAGCGGTCCAGGTACATCTTCGCCCCGAGCCCGGAGCCGCCCAGGTACTCCCGGCAATCCTTCTCGCCCTGTTCCCCGGTCTCGATCTCCCCGGTCGTGAGGTTGACTTCGAGCACCTTGCCAGCGTAGCCATACATCATGAAACCTCCGTAAAGTCCCGGCCGGAGTCCCGGCCTTACGAAAACGGCTACTGCATAATATCAAGGCGCCCCACAGGTAGCAACCGGCTGACCGGGTGGTTCAACCGGCTCTTTGAAATCGGCGGGGCCTTAGTGCCCCGTTCCATGAATACGGTTAAGCACCGAGAGCGCCCCCGCGCCGCTCCTTGAGGGGCGACACTCCTGTCGCCCTCCTCCTGTAGTACGCCGAGGGAGCGGAACGCAGCCGGAGTGGACGGGAGCGGCGCTCGAATGCGAGCGTATTTGTGGAGCGGGGCACTTATGCTAAGATATCTGGCAAATGGAGGTCATGCACTCTGGAGGTCGCTGATGAGTCTTGCACGAAGATGGTTAATATTTACGGTTATGGCCCTACTGGCCTCGAGCCTGCTGGCCGCTCTTGGCGGGTGCGGCGGCACCGGGAAGGTGACGGTCCTATGTTTCAGCACTGAAGGCAACGAGTCCGCCAAGGAGTTCAAGCCGGTCGTCGACGAGGCGAAGAAAAAGTATGAGGACGATGTCGTCTTCGAGGACATCGACATGGACGATCCCGCGAACAAGGGCAAGATCGAGGAGTATCACGTCACCATGGACCCGACGTATGTAATCGTCAACGCCGAAGGCAAGGTAAAGCAGACTTTCATGGGGAAACCGCAAGAGGAGATGTTCAACTCCGCCATCGCGGGCCTCGTGCCCACGGATAAGGCAACGCCTCCCAGCGTACCCACCGGCTCCGCGCCGGTGCCGCCCTCCTCGGCCCCGACCCCTGTGCCGGGCGTCCCCGAGGTCCCTACCGAGTAGAGGTTGCCTGATGGCCGCTTTCTGGAAAAGGGCCGGAACCACGTACGCGCTTATAGCGGTCCTGGTTGCCACGCTCGTGCTCGGCCTGCTTTGGGGCGGTTTCGACAAGGTCCTGGCTAACGGCGTGATCATCTGCCTGGAGTGCATAGGGCTCATATGAGGATGCGCCCCCGCCGTTGGACCCAGATAGCGGGAACCCTGGCCGCCAACCCCTGGTTCGTCTACCTGAGCACCAGGACCATCTACCAGGGCGACCTCAAGGGGGTCTGCTTCCCCGGCCTCAACTGCTACGCCTGCCCCCTGGCCCTGTTCTCGTGCCCGATGGGTAGCCTGCAGCACTCACTGGCCACGCTATCGCCGCGGAAATCGGGCGGTTCGAGCTTTGTCCACCAGGCCTGGACCGCGCGGGTAGCCCCGCTTCTTTACGTGGTGGGCTTCGTGGGCCTGGTGGGCGTGGTGTTCGGGCGGCTGCCCTGCGGCTGGATCTGCCCGTTCGGCTTCCTGCAGGACCTCCTCTACAAGATACCGACACCGAAGCTCCGCCTGCCGGCGTGGGCCCGCTTCTTCAAGTACGCCGCCCTGGGCGTTCTGGCGCTTATGGCCCCGTACCTGTCGGGGACCAGCACTTACTGCAGGCTATGCCCCGCCGGCGTACTCGAGGGGGCGCTGCCCCTGAAGATCCTCCCGCCTGAAGCACCACTGCCCGCGACCGGCTGGTTCTTCTGGCTGAAGATAGCGATACTGGCCCTCTTCCTTGCCTGGATGGTAGTCACCAAGCGGCCGTTCTGCCGCACCGCTTGCCCCCTGGGGGCGGCGTACGCGCTGCTGGCCCCGGTGAGCCTCTATAGGATGGAGGTGGACGAGGAAAAGTGCACCCGGTGCGAGGAGTGCAGGTCGGTCTGCCCGGTGGATATCAGCATCTACGAGAACCCCGACTCGCCGGAGTGCGTCCGTTGCCTCGATTGCAAGAAGGCCTGCCCCCTGGAGGCCATCACCTCAGGGTTCCGCCTCGCCGCCGGGTCGGGCGGTACGTCAACCGCCCAGCAGTAGCCGCACCGCCACCATTCCCGCCAGCGCACAGAAAGCGGTCAGCGCGAGAAACGCCACCAGCCCTCCCTTTCCCTCGGCCTCCTCGTAGTCCTTGCGGTAATGGTAGTAGCCGGCGAAGAGGACCAGGCAACCCCCGGCTACGGCAAGGAGGGCACCGAAAAGGTTAAAGCCCCCCTCGCAGGCCTTGAGGCCGACCACGAAAAGGGCGACACCCCCGACCCCCGTCCCCAGTATCACCATCAGCTCCTTGAACTGCTTTCGTCCTTCTCCCGTTTTCACTTTGAGACCTCCTTCTCTCGAAATAACCTCTTGAAGCCGGTGTGCAAGCTGGTCTTCATCCCCTTGCTCAAACCCTTGCCGATGAGCTTCGCGGCAAACCCCCTTAGCGCGCGGCCCAGCCCTTCCTGGAAGAACCGTAACTTCGCGAGCAGGCCGCTCAGGCCCTTCCCACCGAACGATAGCGCGATGCCTCCCATGGCGACCCCGGTGAGGAAAGAGGCCAGCGCCGACGAGTACGTCAGGGACCGGCCCGAGATCGCGCAGGCCAGGGCGTTCAGGGCCACGCCGAACGTCCCGGTGAAACCCATGTAGGCGATCCTGATCCCAAGCGTCACCGCTGCTTTCTTGACCACCAGCAGCAGGACCTGGACGTTGACGGTCACGCTCCTTGCGATTGCCAGCACCGACTGGCCGAGCGCGACAACCCGATGGCTGGACCGGGAGGCGGTAAACGAGAGGACGTGTACGAGACGCCTCGACGCCATGCCCTGCCGGAACAGCTTTCCCACCGCCCCGGAGATGGCGCCGATCCCGAAGGCCACCAGTATCTCCTTGACCGAGAACTGCCCGGTGAAAAGATAGCCGGTGCCGGCCTCGAATATCGCCGAGAACGTGCCGCCCCAGGCCGCCGCCTTGACGGTGCCCCACAGGCCGAGATTGGCCCAGCCCGCGGAGAACACGCCGGAGAGCGACCCCGCGCTCACCACCAGCCCCGCCGCCACCGCCCCCGCGCTCAGGCTCGCCATGAAGCAGGCGAAGAAGCTGAAGTCCGGCCCGTGGGCAACCGCGTAGTAGATGGCAATCCCGATGCAGGCGATCGTGCCCAGTATCACCGCGACCACCGCCACCACCAGCGAGATGCCCAGGCTCAGTACCGCCAGCACCACCAGTGCCACCACGACCAGCGCGGCGGCAATCCCGGCGACGGTGGCCTGCACGAAGCGGTTGCCCCACGCCCACTTAAAGGCGTTCGCCACCCCCTTTGCGGCGCTGCACAGCGCGGGGTAGATGGCGCCCTCCCACAGGGCGTCGAACTTCTCGCCGGTCCAGCGGAGTAACCCGCGCGTGCCTTCCCATGCGCCGGTAGAGCACCGCACCACAAGCCGCCAGGCACCTCCCAGGGCGGTGGCCAGCCCGGAGGGCACTCCCCTCAGGCTTTCCACCAACTGGGAGAAGAGACCGGGCGCTTCCCCCTCGGACACCTCGCCGCCGCTATCCTGCCCGCCCCCTCTCCTCACCGGGCAGAGGCGGATGAACGACCCGGTATCAAACCCGTCGAGCAGCAGGCGCGGGTCGACCGGGTTGCCGTGCATGGAGGCCCCGAAGTGCAGGTGCGGGCCGGTTGACGAGTCGTCCCGCCGGCCGGAGACCGTCCCGATGACCTGGCCCCTCCTCACCGTGCTCCCCTGACTCACATCGATGCGTTCCAGGTCGAGGTAGGTGGTGCGCACGGAGCCCACGTGGGTGATGGAGACGAACCTGCCGCGGGGTAGCTCCCCCACCCAGGCCACGGTCCCGTCCTGGGCGGCGGCCACCGGGGATCCGGGCGCCGCGGCGATGTCCAGCCCCTGGTGCCCCCCCTCCCCGTACGGCCCGGTCGGTTTCTCAAAGCCCCTGACGACCCTGCCGTTGACCGGCCACCGGTAGCCCCCCGGCCCCGCCCGCGAGTGCTGCAGGGGGAACGCCAGCAGGAACGGCACGATGACGCACAGGAGGATTATGGCGTTGATCGGAGCCCGCCGGCGGGATAAGAACCGGATTATCGCAAGAACCCCCGAATCGTACCGTTCGCGTCCAGGAGAGGGTGGAGAGGATTAGCAATACAAGCTGATTATAGGCGAGGCGCCCCAAGCAAGTCAAGCACTAGGGGGTCTGGCTCTTGTGTTGCGTTCACCTATTCACATGAAACGATGCCCAGAATGCAACGCTTCCCCCCTCTGGGGGGAAGGTTAGGATGGGGGCCCCCGAACACCAAGCCAACCCCCACCTCAATCCTCCCCCTGCGAGGGGGAGGAGGAAAAAGGGAGTTCCCCCTGCGAGGGGGAGGATTGAGGTGGGGAGAGGGGACCGGAGGGGAATCAGCCTTCTCCCCGTGAAAAAGGGGCCTGGTACCCACCTTGACTTCCATGTCCAGCCCTTTCTCCTCGGAGCCTGTCGGTGCGGGTAGCGAGCCCGCCAACGGCACTCATTACATAACCTCCATAGTGTTATTGTAGTTCCATCAGTCCGGGCCGCGGGCGTTGGAGGTGAGCAGTGCCACAGCAGGATGTCGCCGTTCTCGGGTGCGAGAGCTACAACCGGGAGTTGGTGGAGTACTCAGTCCAGCGGGCGCTTGACCTCCTCGGCGGCCCCGGCGAGATCGTGGGCAGGGGGCGGTCGGTCTTCATTAAGGTGAACGCCCTGAGGCCGTCGCCCCCCGAGAAGGCGATCACCACCCACCCGGAGGTGGTCCGGGCCCTGGTAAGGCAGTTGCAGGCGGTGGCCGGGAGCATAGTCATCGGCGACAGCCCCGGCGGCCCTTTCCGCCCGTCTCTGCTGAAGCGCACCTACGAGAAGACCGGTTTCGCCCGAGTAGCCGAAGAGACCGGCGCCTACCTCGGCCTGGACACGTCGGTGAAGCGGGTGACCGTCCCCGATGCGCGCAAGCTCAAGAGCGTCACCATCTGCGGAGCCATGCTGGAGGCCGACCACCTCGTATCCGTGTCCAAGCTCAAGACCCACATGCTGGTGAACGTCACCGCCGCGGCCAAGAACCTCTACGGGGCGGTACCCGGGATGATGAAGTTCACCTACCACTCCAGGTTCCACAGGGCGAAGGATTTCGCCGACCTCCTGGTGGATGTCCTGCTTGCCGCGGACCCCTGCTTCCACCTGGTGGACGCGGTGGTTGGCATGGACGGCAACGGGCCCAGCCGTGGCGACATCAAGAAGATGGGTGTTATAGCCGCCGGCAGGGACGCCCTTGCCCTGGACACGGTAATGATGGGCCTGATAGGGCTGGCGCCACGGGTCAACAGGGTGCTGGCGGCGGCCGAGGGAAGGGGCCTCTGCGGGGGGGGTGCCTCGGTGATAAAGGCCGTGGGAGACGACCTTGGCTCACTCAAGGTTGAGGGGTTCCGGCTTCCCGACAAGAAGGACATCACGTCTCGCATACCGCCGTTCCTCCAGGAGCGGTTCGGGCACCTGCTCTCACTCAGGCCGGTCCCCGAGCCGGGGAGGTGTACCGGCTGCGGCAAGTGCGCGAGCATCTGCCCTGTAGAGGCGATTACCGTGGAAGGGGGCCTTGCCCTGGTGGACGCGAGGAAGTGCCGAGGATGCTACTGCTGTCACGAACTCTGCGAGGAAGACGCGATTGAGCTCGAGCGGCCGCTGTTTATGCGCCTGGCGAGAATGGGTTGAGGGCCCTCAAGTCTCCCTCCCCCTTGAGCCGCGACTCTCCAGTCGCGGTTCTGCATGACCCCGGGCGGCCTACGAGACCGCCCTCAAGTTGGGAGGGCAGCGGTTTCGGGCGGGTTGAGAACCCGCCTCAAGCGGGGGGAATGGTGAAGGGGACAAAACGTTATATCCCCAGGCCCTTGTCGCGGCCGAAGGCGTCGTCCTCGATCATAGTGCTGACGTTGAGCGCGCTGTCTCCCGCCCGTCTCCGTAAAAAAGCCAGATTTAAGACCCCAGATTTTGCTTTTTTATATGGGGGGTTCGATGGTGACCGGTTCGTTGAACTCTGAGAACTCCAACTCCATCGACATCTGTATACTGCCCGAATCCGTCCCCAGGTTACCGGAGAAATCCATCGTCGCCTTCTCTATGAACATCGAGTCCTTTAGGATCCAGACCTCCATGTTCACCTGCCTTCCCTCCAGGTCGGAAGGGTCAACCCCGGGGACGTTGAACTCCCTGGCGTAGCGCTCCATGTCCAAGTCGAACCCCAGGTGATAGGTGTCACCTTTCTTGTCCAGCATCCTGACCTCGGTTGCGGAGTCGAGGTACCGGGAGCCGACGACGTCGCCCGGGGACGACCCGCGGGAGGCGTACTCCCCGCCTTTCTTCTCGGCCCACGTACCTGCGCCCGGGAGCTTGACGTACGCCGTATCGCCGATGATCACTACCTCCGACTTGCTCCCCGCCGATCTCACGGTCAGCCGCCACCTGTCGGGCTGCTCGAAAACCCCCTCGTAGGAGATCGCCGACGACCGTTGGCCCCCGGGGACGTTGAGGTCCAGTTCACTGTCAAGCTCCATGTGGACCGATTTCAAGCTCTCCTGGGCGGTTATCGCCTTCTTGATGATCTCGTCGGGGGTCCCCGCAGGCGTACCGGCGCAACCGGGTACGGCCACCAACCACGCTGCCACCGCCACGGCGGTCAGGACAATGGTGACGAGTTGCAGCCTCTGCTCTCTCATACTCATAGATGGCCCGCCTGTCGCCCGCCGCAACGCAGCGCTACCCCCTGGGCATCCCGCCGCCGGGGGAATCGAACTCGAGCTCCCACTTTCCGCACCGTCCGCCCCAGCAGGCAAGGACCTCCCGGCCCGACTTTATCTTCACTACCTCACAGTTGTTGGAGCAGCCGGAGCAGATGAACGACGACGTGCTGTGCTCGAAATCAGCCAGCGAGAAACCGCGGAAGTTGCTCTCCCCCATGTACGGCGCCTCCTCCATGGTGAGCAGGGCCACCCCGATGGCGCCCATGACTTCATAGCACCAAGGAACGGTCACCTCGACCTCCAGGGCGTCCTCGAACGCCCGCTTCATCCCGATGTTGGCGGCAACACCCCCCTGGAAGATCACCGGCGGCTCGAGCTTCTTTCCCTTGGCCAGGTTGTTCAGGTAGTTACGCACCAGCGAGCGGCAGAGTCCCAGTACTATCTCCTCCACTGGGTAACCCACCTGCTGCTTGTGTATCATGTCGGACTCGGCGAACACCGAGCATCGGCCCGCTATCTGCGCGCCCTCCTTGGCCTTGAGCGCCAGTTCCCCGAACTCTTCCACCGGGATACCCAACCTCGCGGACTGGTGATCGAGAAAGGAGCCGGTCCCGGCGGCACACACCGTGTTCATGGCGAAGTCGGTCACCACGCCGTCCCTGAGCAGGATCAGCTTGGAGTCCTGCCCGCCTATCTCGATCACCGTTCGCACATGCCCGGCGATGTGGGAAGCCGCCACCGCGTGGGCGGTTATCTCGTTCTTCACCAGGTCGGCGCCTATCACAACGCCGGTCAGGTACCTGGCGCTGCCGGTAGCGCCGGCCCCTCGCAACGGGACATCCGGGCCGAGCTTCTCGCCGATCGCGCGGACGCCCTCCTGGACGGCGTTGATCGGCTGGCCCCTGGTCCTCAGGTACTCTGAGGCAACCACCTCGCCGGCGGTGTCAAGCGCCACGATGTTGGTGGAGACCGACCCGACGTCTACACCCAGGAAGACCTCCCCATCGGTCCCGGGGGACCGCCCGCCTTCTCCCTCTACCTGCAATGCAATCCTCTCGTCTCGTGGGCGGCCGCTCACCTGGAACTGCCGCCGCCGGGCTTCCTTGCGGGGTTCGCGCTGTGCCGCCGGGGCGGCACTAACTGGGAAACGCCTCCTCTTCAGCGGACAGGTTGGTGAACTGCGTGTGTTCCCCTCTCCAGCCAAGCTCGAACTTGCCGGTCTCACCACTCCTGTGCTTCGCCAGGTTTATCTCGGCTTTTCCCTTATGATCGAGGCTCCTCGGATCATCGACCTCCCGGCGGTAGATGAGCAATACAAGGTCCGCGTTCTGTTCGATGGCCCCTGACTCCCGGAGGTCCTCCAGGTTCGGCTCCTTCTTCACCACGCTCTGCGAGGGCCGCCGGAGCTGGGACACCGCGATTACCGGGATTTCCAGCTCCATGGCAAGGAACTTTAGTTCCCTCGCGATCCTCGACACCTCTTGGGTCCTGCCCTCTCGGAAGCCGGGGATATGCATGAGCTGCATGTAGTCGATGATTATCAGCCCGATGTCCTCCTTGGACATCAGCTGCCTGGACTTGGAGCGCATCTGCGTCAACGTAATGTCACCGGTATCGTCGATGAAGATGGGGGCGCTACTAAGTACCCCGGTGGCGCCGACAACCTCGACGAGACGTTCGTCGCTTATCTTGCCTGTCCGGTAATCGGTGGAGCTAACCTTGGCCTGGGTGCACAGTAACCTCTCGGATAGCTCGATCTTAGACATCTCCAAGCTGAATATCAGGACTCCTATGCGTTTGCGGACGCTTGCGTAGTGAGCGATGTTCAACGCCAAACTCGTCTTTCCCATCGCGGTGCGGCCGCCTATGATAATCAAGTTTGAAGGCTGTAGTCCTGAAGTAAGTTTGTCAAGATGTGTGAAGCCGGTCTCCACCCCCGTGATACTTGAACCCTCCTTTCGCGCTTTCTCCATTCTGTGGAAGCTCTCCTTCAAGGGTATCCTGATGGGGGTAAGGCGCTCGCGCCTCATTCTCTTCCCCACCCCGAAGATGGCCGACTCCGACTTGTCGAAGGCCTCCTCTACACCGTTGGCGGTGCTGTACCCCAGGCTGGTAACCTCGTAGCCGACTTCGATCAGGCTCCGCTTGAACGCCATGTCCCTGACGATGCGGGCGTAGTGCTTGACGTTATGGGGGTTGGGCGTGTAATCGACCAGGGAGTAGATATACGCCCTGTCGCCGACCGACTCCAGTGT
>JAHIPE010000062.1 GCA_018894655.1 Actinomycetota bacterium | reverse complement strand
TGGAGAACCTCCTCTCCGCGGCCGAGTACAAGGAACTGGTCTCCGGGGAAGAGGGTTAGAACACTCGCCCTTGAGCCGCGTCTCTCAGGCGCGGATCCGTTGTCGCCACAAACCCCTTGAGCCGCGTCTCTCAGGCGCGGATCCGTTGTCGCCACGGGCGGCCTGAGAGACCGCCCTCAAGTTGGGTGGTTACAGGGCCAGCTTCTTGCGGATGATATCCGAGGCGGTACCGGGGTTGGCCTTGCCGCGCGTCTTCTTCATGACCTGCCCCATCAGGAACTTCAAAGCCTGGTCCTTTCCGTCGCGCAGGTCACCGGCCGCCTCCAGGTTCTCCTCGATGACCTCGTCCACCAGTTTCTCGAGCTCGGACTCATCGGCTATCTGGGAAAGCCCCTTCTCCTCCACTATCCGCCGGGGGGCCTTCCCGGACTCAAACGCTTCCTTTAACACGTCCTTGGCCATCTTTCCCGAGATGGCCCCACTGTTAATGAGTTCCACCAGTTCGGCAAGATGACCGGTGCCGACCGGGCATCTCCCTATCGGAACTTCGGCGTCGTTCATGAGCGCCGCCAGGTCCCCCGCTATCCACCTTGCTACCGCCACCGGGTCCTGCCCCGCCCCCGCCGCCTCCTCGAAGTAATCGGCCAGCGCCCGGCAACTGGTGAGCGTCTCCGCTATCTCCCGGGACAGCCCGTACTCCGAGGCGAACCTCCGCACCCTGGCGTAGGGAAGTTCCGGCAGCAGGTCCCGTAGCGCTTTCACCCACTCCCCGTCCGGCTCGAGGGGCACCAGGTCCGGCTCTGGGAAGTAACGGTAGTCGAACGCCTCCTCCTTGCTGCGAAGCGGGCTGGTGGTCCCCGCGACATCGTCCCAGTGACGGGTCTCCTGCACCACGGTTTTCCCTTCCTGGATGGCCAGGCGTTGCCGTTCCTCCTCGTAGGTGAGCGCCCTGTACATGGCCCTGAAGGAATTCATGTTCTTTATCTCGACCTTGGTCCCCATGGAGCCGTCCACCGCCACCGATATATTGGCGTCACAGCGCAGGGAACCTTCCTCCATCTTGCAGTCGCTTATCCCCAGGTACAGTACGGTGGAGCGGAGGAGTTGCATGAACGCACGCGCCTCATCCGGCGTTCGCAAGTCGGGCTCGGTGACTACCTCCGCCAGCGGTATGCCCGCCCTGTTGAAGTCCTCCAGGCTGTATTCGGCGCCGTGGATTCTCCCGCTCTCCCCTACGTGTATGCTCTTGCCGGTATCCTCCTCCAGGTGGACCCTGGTTATCCCCACCGTGCGCTTGTACTCCCCCATATCGACATCGAGACTGCCACCGGTGGAGAGTGGGATGTCGTACTGGGATATCTGGAAGTTCTTGGGCATATCCGGGTAGAAGTAGTTCTTGCGGTGGAATATCGAACTTGGGGTGATATCGCAGTCCAACGCCAGCGCCAGCAGTATGGTGTCACCTACGGCCCGGCGGTTCGGCACCGGCAGGGAGCCCGGATGCCCCAGGCACACCGGGCACGTCTTGGTATTCGGATCGCCCCCGAACCCGGCGGAGCAGGAGCAGAACATCTTGGAGTCGGTGGACAGCTCGACGTGTATCTCGAGCCCTATGATCGTCTCGAACTCCATCTGTAAACCTCGCCTCTTTTTATTTTACGTCTAACCTGACTTTCCGCTTTGGTGCCTGTCCCCATTGGCGCGTTTTACTTGCTGGTGCTGAGCGGGGGGCGCTCGTCGAAACCGATCGCACCCTCCAGCGCGTACGCCACGTTCAGGACTGTCGCCTCCCCCAGCGCGGGCCCCATCACCTGGAACCCCACCGGCATCCCATCCGACAGGCCGCACGGCAGGCTTATCGCCGGAATCCCCGCCAGGTTCACCGGTATCGTGCACATGTCGGACAAGTACATTGTAAGTGGGTCGTCCACTTTCTCCCCCAGGCGGAACGCGACCGACGGCGATGTCGGAGATACCAGCACGTCACACGTCCGGTAGGCACGCTCGAAGTCCCTCACGATCAGGGTCCTTACCTTCTGCGCCTGTGCGTAATAGGCGTCGTAATAGCCCGCGGAAAGCGCGTAGGTGCCGAGCATGATCCTCCGTTTCACCTCGTTCCCAAACCCCATGGATCGCGTCCGGTCGTACATCTCCCAGATGTCCTCGCCTTCGGCGCTTGCGCGGAAACCGTACCTGACCCCGTCGAAGCGCGCCAGGTTGCTGGACGCCTCAGCCGGGGCGATAACGTAGTAGGCCGACAGCGCGTACTCGAAACTGGGAAGCGTTATCTCCTCCACCTCCATGCCCAGCCCTTCCAGGTTAGAGACGGCGGCCTGGAAACGCTCCAGGACCCCTTCGTCGATGCCCCGGCTGGAGATCTCCTTCACCACCCCCACCTTGAGCCCGCGCACCTCGCCGTCGAGGCTCCCCGTGTAATCTACCTTCTCTACTGGGATTGACGTCGAGTCCATCGGGTCGTTCCCGGCGATGACGCCCAGGAGGGCCGCGCAGTCGGGGACGGTTCTTGCCATCGGGCCGACCTGATCCAGCGACGAGGCGAAGGCAACAAGGCCGTACCTGGAAACCAGGCCGTAGGTGGGCTTCATCCCCACTATCCCGCACAGCGACGCGGGCTGTCTTATACTCCCCCCTGTATCCGAGCCCAGGGCCCACGGGGCCTCACCCGCGCTTACCGCCGCCGCCGAGCCGCCGCTGGAGCCGCCGGGAACGGTGTCCGGGTCCCAGGGGTTGCGCGTCGGTCCGAAGTAAGAGTTTTCTGTCGAGGAGCCCATGGCGAACTCGTCCATGTTCGCCTTGCCCAGCATTACCATCCCCGCCCCGTCCACCCTCTCCACCACCGTCGCGTCGTAGACCGGAACGAAGTTCTCAAGCATCCGGGAGCCGCAGGTGGTGGTGAACCCCCGGGTGGAAAGGAGGTCCTTCACCGCGATCGGCACCCCCGCGAAGGGGCCGGGGTCCCGGCCCTCCGCGAGCATCCCGTCTATCCTCTCGGCGCGCCGTACGGCCTCATCGCAGGCGACGTTAATATACGCGTTTACGGTCGTCTCGACGTCCCGGATCCGCTCCAGGAACGCTGTCGTGACCGCCACCGCGCTAATCTCCCGCTTGCGTATCAGCTCCGCTATCGCCAGCGCGTCCCGGTTGATGATATCCATCGCGCTCCCAACTAGACTATCCTTGGCACCCTGAAGGCGCCTTCCTCGGCCCATCCGGCGTTGCCGATGGCTTCGCCGGGGGTGATGGAAGGCCGGACTACGTCCTCCCGGAAAACGTTCACCAGCGGCACGACACGGCTGGTGGGGGGTACGCCTTCGGTGTCGAGATCGGATATCCTGTGAGCGTGCTCCAGCACGTCTGAAAGCTGGCGCCTCATCGTCTCTTTCTCCTCACAGCTTAGCGCGAGCCTGGCAAGCCTGGCCACGTGCTCAACGTCCTCCATGCTGATCGCCATCCGAACCCCCTATCTCCCGACCATCCGCTTGAACTCATTCTCGTCCACGATTGAAACTCCCAGGCCGCGGGCCTTCTCCAGCTTGGAGCCGGGGTCGTCCCCCACCAGTACGTAGTCGGTCTTCTTGCTGACCGATCCGGTCACACGCCCCCCCAGGGCCTCTATTATCTCCGAAGCCTCCTCGCGGGTATACCCCGGAAGGGTCCCGGTCAGAACAAACGTCTTCCCCTCTAGCGCCCCCCCGGACGCGCGGCGTTCCCGGTAGGCGGCCATGCGCACCCCCGCCCGGCGCATCTTCTCGATCACTCGCATGTTCTCTTTCTGGCCGAAGAACAGTACCACGCTCTCGGCGATTTGAGGTCCCACGCCGTCAACCTCGAGCAGTTCGTCTTCACCGGCGGCCGCGAGCATGTCCATCGAGGGGAACGGCCCGGCCAGGACCCTGGCCACGTGGCTCCCCACGTGCCGTATACCCAGCCCGAAAAGAAGCCGCCACAGCGGCCTGTCCCGTGCCGCGTCTACCGCGCCCAGGATGTTGGCCACCGATTTCTCCTTGAAGCCCGGGATCCCGAAGAGGTCCCGGGGCTTCAAGTAAAAGATATCCGCCACGTCCCCTATCGACCCCCTGGTGAGCAACTCGCTCACCGTAACCTCGCCCATGCCATCGATATCCATCGCGCCGCGGGAGGCAAAGTGAAGAATCCTCTCGAACGTCTGCGCCCAGCAGGCGATGTTGGTACAGCGGGTTACCACCTCGCCCGGCTCGCGAAGGACCTGCGCCCCGCAGACAGGGCACTTGTCGGGCATGTGGAACGGCTTCTCCTTTCCGGTCCGCGCCTCGGTGATAACCTTGACTATCTCCGGTATCACGTCGCCCGCCTTGTGCACCAGCACCCTGTCCCCTATCCGGACATCCTTTCTCCTCGCCTCGTCCTCGTTGTGAAGGGTGGCGTGGGTAACCGTGGAGCCCGCCACCCGTACCGGCTCCAGCACCACCACCGGTGTGAGGGCCCCGGTCCGCCCCACGCCTACCTGTATATCCAGCACGGAGGTGGTCTTCTCCTCGGGGGGAAACTTGTAGGCTATCGCCCACCTGGGGTTCTTGCTGGTGGCCCCCAGTGAGTCCTGCTGGCCCAGGGAGTTCACCTTTACCACCACCCCGTCTATCTCGTAGTCGAGGTCCTCTCTTTCCTCCTGCCACTCCAGGCAGAACCGCACCGCTTCCTCGATCGTCGGCACCTTCGCCGCGTTCCTGCCCAGGCGTAAGCCCAGCTCTCCCAGGTACGACAGTATCTCCCACTGGGTCGACGGCCTCGGGTCGGTGGAGAAGCCGACCGCGAACGTCACCATGGAGAGGTTGCGCCGCGACGTAACCGCGGGGTCCAATTGCCTGAGGGAACCTGCCGCCGCGTTCCTGGGGTTGGCGAACGGCGGTATACCCTGCCGGAGGCGCTCGTCGTTCAACCCCCGGAAGCTCTCCTCCGGCATGAAAACCTCACCGACCACCTCGATCAGGCGCGGGGGCGACTCCACCAGCAGCCTCAGCGGCACCGCCGGGACGGTTCTCAGGTTGGAGGTAATGTCCTCACCCACCTCCCCGTCCCCCCTTGTCGCCCCCCGGATGAACACCCCATCCTCGTAGGTCAGCGCCACCGCGATTCCGTCCATCTTGAGCTCGCAGACGAACTCGACATCGGCGGGGCCGACCCCCAGGCCACGGAGAACCCTGCCCGAGAAAGCCTCCAGCTCGCCCTCGCATGTCGCGTTGTCCAGGCTGAGCATCTTCTCCCGGTGCCTGAGCTGGGTAAACCCGGCCACCGGAGGAGGCCCCACCCTCCGGGTGGGTGAGTCCGGCTCTATAAGCCCCGGGTATCGGCTTTCCAGGTCCACCAGTTCGCGGTAGATCGAGTCGTACTCCGCGTCGCTCACCACCGGGTCGTCAAGGCTGTAGTAGCGATAGATGTGGTAGTTAAGGTTCTTCCGGAGCTCGGCAGCCCGTGCTCTTGCGCTCTCTGGAATCCGTTTTTCAGCCATCCGGTTCCTCCCCGCTCATCACCGTCGCTACTGCCGACATGATAACCCGGTACCTAAGCGTCATGGAAGTCGGCCGGCGCGGTGGCATAGGTGGAGGAAACCGCTTGTAATCGCGGGACGGCGTCGCCGGTATTACAGTTTCTTGATGTCACCCGGCGGCCAGAAAATGAACATGGCCTTGCCGGTGATGTTGCTCTTCGGCACAGGCCCGAAGGACCGGCTGTCCATGGAGTGGCTCTCGTTGTCTCCCATTACGAAGATATGGCCGTCCGGCACCAGCGTTTCGTAAGTTTCTGAGCCAGGCCGGTTGGTGTTCTTGTGGGTGAACGTATCGTTTACGACGATCAAGCCGTCATCGTACATGATCCTGTCTCCGGATATCGCCACAACGCGCTTGATCAGCATGTCATTGGTTCCCCCCACCCCATTGACGACAACGACATCCCCCCGGTCCGGCGTAGTGTTTCCACGGTAGGGCACGATGAAGACCCTGTCGCCGTCCATCAACGTCGGCATCATCGATTGCCCGTTGACGACATACGGTTTCCCGATGAGAACCACAAGGAGGAACACCGCGAGTAGAACGACGAACGGGATAAGGGACAGGCAAAGCCACCGTATGAGACCGGGGCGTACCCGGGGCTGCCCGGGAGGTGGCTGGAGCGGGGCTTGTGGCGGCATGCCGGGTAACATGCCCGGAGGCACTCCGTACGGCCCGGGTGGCGGCATGCCGTAGAAACGGGGGTCTTGCCGGTTCCCATACCCTCCTGTGACCCTCTGCCTGTTCAAGCCTCTCCCTGCCTTGCCGTACGTCACCATATACCGTC
>JAHIPE010000061.1 GCA_018894655.1 Actinomycetota bacterium | reverse complement strand
CGGGGGAGTTCCGCTGGTGATGGTGTCGGGCATCAACGCGTCCGCCTGCATCGTAAGGGACCACGGCTGGTAACGAGGTGAGGTCGGCGGGCGACGTGGACATGACCGGGGAGATCGAGACGCTCTGTGCCTTCGAGGACGCCGAACGTCATGATGCCCATGATAATAGCCATGCTGGCGCTTGTCGCGGTATGCGTGACCAGGGGAATAGTTCCAGGCGGCACGGGAATGTGGATCCCCACCGGTGTAGTTCAGGGGATAGCATCGCTCGTCCTGCTGGTCGCCGCCCTGACGTTCCTGGACATCGGCACCGGCCATTACGTCCCCGGGGCGATAGACAACGCCACCGGAACAGCCGCCTCTCTGTCGGTGGCGGACGCGATCGCCCGAGAGCCGCTCTCGAACTGCTCGTTTGAGTTCCTGGCGCTGGGTTGCGAGGAGTCCATCATGATGGGGATGGTCCAGTACGCGCGTCGGCACTTCAAGGAGATGGACCGGGAGAACACCTACATCATCAACCTGGATTCAGTCGGTTGTGGCCCGTTGCCACTACGGCGTGAGCGAGGGATTCGTCCGGATTCTGCCTTACTCAGCGGAACTGATCAAGATCGCCCGCCGGCTGAAGGAGTCCGGGGAGTTCCCGGAGATCGGAACCTATGTGCCTCGTTCCATAAATATGGTGTCGTATCGAGAGCGCCGAGGCGCCGCTCATGCAAGGCGCGCGACCGAGCTGTACTCCGTGAGTACCGCGAGGGAGCGGAACGCAGCAGGTGCGGATGCATCGACGTTCGAATGCAAGCGTATTTATGGAACGGGGCACTAAGGGCCGGGGCGAGGTCTGCCCCGAGACGGGCCCCCCCGTCGCGCACGGTCTCGCCTACATGCACGAGATGCTCCACATCGCCGCAGCCCTCAAGTCACTGCAGGGCCTCGCGGATCATCTCCTCGATGCCCGCGCGGTCCGGGTGGTCCGGGTACACCTCGAGGGCCCTCTGTAGATACCCCGCCGCTTCCCCTTTTTCCCCCTGGTAGAACAGGGTGGCCCCGAGGTTCACCAGCGGCACCGGGTTGTTGGGAACCAACTCTATCGCCCTGGTGAACGCCTCCACCTCTTCCTGCCTGTACTTCGTGCTCCCGGTCTGGTTGTAGAGGAACCGGTAGGCCATTCCCAGGAGGTTATAACCGGCGGACGACGAGGGTTCCTTCTCCAAGCCCCCCTTATAGCACTCGATTGCCTTCTCGTAGTCGCCTTCCGCGAACGCCTTCTCGCCTTTCTTGAAAAGGTCGCCGGCCGAATCCACCTCCCTGAAGGCGAAGTACAGGCCCAGTGACAGCCCGGTCGCCGCCACCACCGCGATAATCACCGCCAGCGCGATGTAGAGGCGCCTTCTGCTCCTGGTCTTCTTGCCGGCCCTCCTGGCGATCTCACGATCCGCTTCTCCGGAGCGTGACCTCCTGAGAGCCTCCAGGAGGCGTTCCCCCTCTTGGGGGCTTATCTTTCCCTCGGACACCATTCGCTTGATCTGTTCCTTTCTCATCGTGAACCCATCCTTTCTAGAGTCAGGCCTCTTCAAGAAGGCGCGCCGCGACCGAGGGAGTTATCTCCCCCCGCTCGACGCTGTCGATGAGTTCCTCTCTCTTCACCCGGTCTGCCTCGGCCAGCGCGTCCAGCGAGGCGATGATGTTGTCCAGCCTGTTTCTCACCGTGGGGTATGATACCCCCAGCGTGGAGGCGACGTTCTTGAGGTTCCCCGAAAGGGATACGAAGATCTCGATGAACTTCTGCTCATCGCGGGTCAGCCTGGCGAGAAGGGGGAGGGCGAAGTTGCCCTCCAGCGCGCAGCCACACCTGTGACATGCGACCCTTTTGACGGTGAGTTCCCCTTCACATATCTGGCATTGGACTGGGGCCGGTATTTCCATATCTATCACTCCTTGAGGGCAGAATATCATTATATTTAAGTATAGTCAATAGTAACATGAATAATATTAAGAAAAACTGAGGAATATATTGATTATATTGTATTTCACAGGACAAGGACCAGCGCCGGTGCTCCAGCAGAGCTTATCTGACCAAACTTGTTGTAAATGAGTCAAGTTTCAGATTTGATGGATGTCGGGAAATACAACTCGTCGGTCTGAGGCGGAGCCTCGTTAGTAAGTCCGTCGTACACCGTTCAAACAATGTTGACATCTATGACATCAACAAGACCCACGGCTATCCCGTTGCCGGGACACCCCATCCGTCCCTTCCCCGAACTGCTTGGAAAGAATACCGTGTAATCCTTATAGGCATACGGTTTTGGACGGCGGTGAAAACTCAAACGGACGCTTGCCGATTTTACCCAACAAGCGATTCTGTGTTGGAACCCGATATCGGTCTTTTCAAGGTGCTGGTTTGATTATAGCAGACCAAGCTAGTTTGAAACGAGGCATAGGTGTCCACACAATACATCAGAAATCAAAGGATTGGTCTACTGTTCGTACCCCACGTGTGGAGCACAGGCCTCCATTCGATGGTAGAATTGGCTTTCGGGCGGGAGTCCCCTCAGGGAAACGACGCCCGCTGTTGACGCGAAGCCGGTGTAGCTCAGTTGGTAGAGCGGCTCACTCGTAATGAGCAGGTCTGGGGTGCCCGCTCGTACGCCGGTATGAAGCGATTTCCCGGCAATCCGAGTAAACCGATTCAGTCCGAAGAGCATCTCACTCCCTCTGATACACCCCCTTTCGGTAATGACACCAGCCAGCTTGATTGTATCCAGGCCGAATTACACAAGCCAGTGAGCACTCGAAGAGGGTAGATAAGAGGCTGTGGAAAACGAGAAGGACCAATCTTTTCAGGTGTTCACAACGTCTCTTCAAACAAGAAATCTTGGGCAGGTGGCTGGGGTACTTCAACACCGATGATGTTACCGGTGACCAAATTTTTAAACAGGGAAGTGACTTCGTTTTCGTCTGCTTTCTCTCCAAGAAACCGGAGAGCCGAGGCGGCGAGATACTTCCTCTCGAGTTCGAAAGCCAGCCACTTTCGCCCCAGTTCCTCTGCAACGGCGCCAGTTGTGTTTGACCCGGCAAAAATATCCAGGACCACGTCTCGGGGTTCGGTTAAAAACTCAATGAAAAACTCGGGTAACCTCGCCGGGAACCTCGCAGGGTGAGCCTGGACGCCGACTATCTTACAAAACCGCAAGTACTGGGAGTTGCTCTCGCTGTTCGGCGTCTGTATGAGGTTGGGCGGAATTGCGCCCCCTTTGTCTTCTCTGAAACGGGCGCTTATGTCGTGGCCCGAAGGTCTTTTCTTCGGCGAATAGTACTTGTCCCCGTTTTTAAGAAGAAGCTTCATGCGTTCGGAATAGGGAACCAACACCTTCGAGACATTGGCCTTGGGAAAATCTGTTTTCGAAAGCCACCAAACCGTGTTTACGGCATCCTTCGCCCGGATTTTCCTTTTGTTCACCCACTCAATGGGAGACGGCAACTTTGACGGGTTGAACCAGAAGAATTCTTCGGCAAGGTTCCAGCCATTTTCGTCACACATCCTTATAAGGAATCTGTAGTTGTAAAGTGACCGGACCGGCCTCCCTTTGCAGTATGCACCACCTAGGTCGATTACGAAGCTGCCGCCGTCCTTTAACACCCGCTTGATTTCATCCGTGAAAGACAGAAGCCAATCTACATATCGTTCCTGGGGCTCATTCCCGTATTCCTTCTGTCTCTGAAGCGCGAAAGGCGGAGAAGTTACCACGAGGTCAACTGATTCGCTCGGCATTGCTTCCATCAGCACATGGGCATCCCCGAGATAAGCGTTACCGTTGTTCGTCTTGTAAAGCGGGACAGGCAACTGCATCAACCGTATTCCTCCAAACCGAAAACCCAGCTGGCCATTATTTTCCACAGCACAGTGACAGCGAAATAGAGTTCGGGGTCCAGCGTTTTCAGACTTTCAATTTCCGCGATGAACTTGCCCTGGTCCTGGTTCCCGATAATGTAAGCCGCCCACTGCCTCGTATCTTCATCCCCGATTGAATGCAAGAGTTCTTCAACATCAACTTCGCCCGAATTGCTTATTGCCCAGGCTACGCCGGGACGCTTCTCCGGGTTTGTCGAAGTAAACAGACCGAATACGTCAGGTGCGTATCGACTTGTCAGCTTTGCGAGCGCTCTTGCTGCCTCAATCCTGATTTCCTCATCAACTTCCGAGAAACTGTCCACCAATGCTGCAAGCGAAGATTCGGGTGCAAGTTCGCCAAGTGCCCAGGCCGCTCCCGCCCGGATTTCAGGACGCTCTTCTCCGTCACTCAAGACGTCCAGCAGCAGACGTACAGATTCATCTTCAGAGATTTCGGCAAGAATAATTACCGCTTCCAATTTGTTCTGGAGGTATTCATTTGAAAGACAATCTTCGATGAAGTGCCAGCCCTCGGGAATCCCCAGCCTGGCGAGACTCGCAGCGGCTTCGAGTCTCACGTAAAGATGTTCTTGCTCGTCGTCAACTTTGGCAATTAATGCCCTTGAAACGCCGTCGGCGGGAAAAGAGGACAGAGCTTTGGCGGCCGCGTATCTTTCGCTTAACGACGGACTTCCAAGCATGTCGATGTAGTTTTCCTCCGTCATTGTTGCGTCGCAGTTGAATCTTTGTTTCACCGGGACCGTTGCGGCAAGCACTTGGTTCGACACAACTTCGTCGCCTATGTCAGCTATCGGGTTTAACTGAAGCCCCTTTTTGGCCAGACTGAGCCTGATACTCCTGTTGTCAATTGACCTGCGGTACTTCAGGCAATCCGCCGAAATGGAATCGACAACGCCGTCATAGTTCGCAATAGTGGCAGGCCAGAGGTAACGGGCTTCAAAGCCCTCCTCCGCACCTTTTGGACTCAAGAGAACAGCGCGACTGTTCACCCGTGCTTCCCGCATGTCGCAGATGGCCACGTACTGAATCAAGTCTTGCGCCTGCCAATCAACCGGCGCATCGCCCGTTTTACTACAAACGACATAGGCAACGAAGTCTTTGTCACAGAGCCCGAAGTCCCATCCGCGCTCAGGGTCGGAAATTGAATGCGACATCGAAATCTCAAGATTGGTCTTGGCTCGGGACTCAACCTGACTGCCGCATTTCACACACAGGATATCCGGCACGCGTATCCGTTTAATCTTGATTGTCTTCCAGATTTTGAACGTCATCGAGCCGCGTTCCAGCTCAATCGGATTGTGCCCTTGATTTTGGAGGTCCTCGAACACCTTCCTGGTGCCGGTGGCGCCAATAGCGATTTTGGTCAGGAAGCTCTCATCTGATTTGAACGAGCGTCGGGCTGCCATGAAAGCAATTCTCCTTGGCCAAGTTTATCTGCTGCCAGTATTGTACCAGTAACGAGCGACGAAGTGATTCCCCATGCTTGGAATGCTGAGGAAACCTCGTTCAGGTGAAATGGTATGGTTCAATCGGGCTATAATGTGTGTTGTCCGAGTACTCTGTAGTAGTTAACCGACAGACTGAATTCAGGCCCTGAAGAAGAAGTCATACACAGAGAGTTCCGGGGGGCGAATGGGCAACAACCGTGAGTGCGCCCTTTGTAGGGATGAGAAACCTTTCGAAATGCCGCAGGAAATAATTGAAGCAATCTCACGCAGGGATATCGTCCTCTTTGCTGGCGCAGGCGTGAGCACTGAGAGCAAACATGTACTACCCCAAACACTTTATGAAGATATCCGCCTAGAACTGGAAGACAACGACGAACCCGGAACCCCGTCCAAGTTTTCCCGAACTGATGAGTTCGATTCTGCGAAAAGAGGAGCAGAATCGAACTCATCCACAAGATTAGGAACAGGTTTTCTTATATTGAATCCTTCCGCAGATATTGGGACTTGCGATCCGGTTCCACAAAGAATTAGCACCGCTTTACTTTGTAACGGATATCATCACGACTACCTGGGACGGTTTCTTTGGAGAGTATTGTGGCGCGATTCCAATTCGTCACGTCCCTACACTCATGGACCTTTCCGGCGAGGTGGCGTTTGCCAGGTGGTGGGACGGATACATGACCACCTACCTCGAGAGGGACCTCCGCCAGCTTTCGCAAGTTGAATCGCTGCCCGATTTCCGAAGGGTCGTGGAGGCCTTGGCGCTGAGGACCGGGCAGGTGTTGAACCAGACCGAACTGGCGAGAGATACTCAGGTCAGTCAGCCCACCGTGCATTGCTACTTGAACCTGCTGGAGACGGGATGCCTCCTGGTGAGAGTGCAGGCGTTCGCCCTCAGCAGGACAAAGAGGCTTGTCAAGTCACCAAAGGTCTTCTGGTTCGACCCGGGCCTCCCGGCGTACCTGTCTGGGTTCTACAGCTCCGTCGACCTGCGTTCTTCCCGGGAGGCGGGGGGGGTTGTTCGAGTGCATGGTATTTTTGCACCTGCGGTCGCTCGCGCAACTGCTGGTCCCGCCCGCACGGATTTACTACTGGCGCACAACGACCGAGAAAGAGATTGATTTAGTTTTGGAGCACGGAAGGAGGTTGCTCCCGGTCGAGGTGAAGTTGACTTCGAACCCGAAATACAAGGACGCCGAGGTTCTCCACCTTTTCATGGGGGAGTACCCCGAGGCGCGTTCCGGTGTACTTAAACATGCCGGTACCGAAATCCGGTTGCTGGACGAGGGAATCGTAGCGTTACCGTGGACGCTGCTCGCGGGTGTATAGATGCGTGGGTGGGTGGTGATTCGCAAGCGACCCGTCTCGATGTTAGACTGATGGAAGCCGTTTGCGCCGAGTGCTCAGACGGTGTGGCCAAGCCGGTGTAGCTCAGTTGGTAGAGCGGCTCACTCGTAATGAGCAGGTCCCCGGTTCGAATCCGGGCGCCGGCTCCAACGGTCGTGGCGAGATGTTAGCGGGAATAACCGTCTGCCACGACCTATATAGGGGGACCCCAATGACCCCCGTAGACGTTTCTTTAGAGCTCAAGTATTGACGTGACGGTCGTTTGCTTCGGGTTCTTGGAAAGCTGTATTGTTGTAGCCCCCTGCTCCACAGAACCACAGTTTGTTTATCGTTGTTCTTTTTGCTTTGGCCGGGACAACGCCTTATTATTCAATCTAAGAGATGTTAAGGAGAACAGATGCCTGATGATGGAAGATCCGACACGTTAAACTTCGAGTCTTTCATGGAGAACGTTACCCTTGCGGCGATACAGGGGCTCGACCGGAACGGCGTTTTACTCCACTGGAACGCGGGGTCCGAGAAGCTCTACGGGTTTCCGGCTGCCGAGGCCGTGGGCCATCGCCTCTCGGAGTTACTCATGTCCGGCACCGCCTCGGCCCAGTTCGACCGCGCGCTTGGCGAGGTCTGGGGAAAAGGGCAGGCGGCGCCCTCCTCGGCGTGGCCCGTAACAAACCAGAAAGGGGAACGGCTGTGGGTGTACTCGACGCTGTTGCCGGTGGTTCGAGAGGGGTCCGTGGTCGAGGTCTTCCGCATGGATATCGATATCACCGGCCGGAAACGCGCGGAGGAGAAGCTGGCCAGCCTTAACCGGCTCTACTCGGTGTTCCGGAAGACCAGTAAGGCGACCGTGCGCTGCCACGAACCGGAGGAGCTGTACGAGCAGGTATGCCGCATCGCGGTGGAGTACGGGGGCTTCCTGATGGCGTGGGTGGGCATGGTCGACCCCACCAACCAGCTTGTCATGCCTGTCGCCCACTGGGGTAGCG
Source organism: Actinomycetota bacterium (assembly GCA_018894655.1). Lineage (GTDB taxonomy): Bacteria > Actinomycetota > Geothermincolia > Fen-727 > Anoxymicrobiaceae > JAHIPE01. Next base: position 1,534 of record JAHIPE010000061.1, on the reverse strand, counting down.
AGGATGGTTACCTGGAGAAGACCCGCAGCTCAATACTGGAGATCCCCGATGGGCTCGGTCCTACCGGTACGTCGGTGCGGGAGGACCGGTACGATATCTGCCAGGATACCCGGAACGATCCGCGCTTCGCGCCGTGGCGGGACGAGGCCATGAAGCGACGGTACCGGTCCAACGCGGCGTTCCCGCTCCGAATCGGGTCGCAGGCGGTAGGAGCTCTTTCCCTGTACGCCGACCGCCCCCGGTTCTTCGACTCTGAGCAGGTCGACCTGCTCGAGTCACTTGCCGAGGATATCTCCTTCGCCATCGAGGGTATGGACAGGGAGGAGCGGCGCAAGGGGGCGCAGGAGAGGCTCCGCCGCAGCGAGGAGTACTTCAGGTCGCTCATCGAGAACGCCCTGGATATCATATGCATCCTGGACAACAAAGGGGACATCCGTTACACGAGCCCTTCCGTTGAGCGCCTGCTCGGCTATAAGCGTTCCGAGTTGCGCGAGAAGAGCATCTTCGAGTTCCTCCCCAGGGACGTGGCCCCGGAGATGACCGGCGTATTCCGACGGATACTGGGGAACCCGGGCAGTATCGATGAGGTCGAGGTCCTGTTCAGGCACAAGGACGGCTCCTGGCGCACGCTCCAGGCGGTGGGAAAGAGCTACCTGGACGAATCAGGCAGCATGGGCGTGGTCATAAACGCGAGGGACGCCACCGGCCGTAAGCTCATCGAGGAGGAGTTACGGAGGAGCGAGGAGACGCAGCGGGCGCTGCTGAACGCGCTCTCCGATTCCGCCTACCTCATCGACGCGGAGGGGGAGATCCTGGCGGCAAACGAAATGGGCGCCATGGAAATAGGTGCCAAGGTCGATGACGCGGTAGGCCGGAACTTCTTCGAGATGACCCCGCGCCAGGCGGTGGAGGAGCGGAGGTCGGAGGTTGAGGAGGTCATATCGACCGCACAACCGACACGTTTCGAGAGCGAGATGGAGGGAGTGTTCGCGGACATCAGCATCTACCCCATCATGGACAAGTTGGGGCAGGTATCTCGGCTCGCCATCCTCTCCCGCGACATCACAGAGCGCAAGAAAGCCGAGGAGGCGCAGAGGAAGGACCGCGATTTCGTGTCCGCGGTTATTGACACCACCGGCGCCCTGGTAGTGGTCACCGACAGCGAGGGGCACGTCATCCTCTTCAACAGCACCTGCGAGCAGACCACCGGGTGCACGTCCAACGAGGTGGGGGGCAGGCACCTATGGGAGGTGTTGCTCGTACCCGAGGAGGTCGAGATGGTCAAGGGGATGTTCGCCGGGTTAGCGACGGGCGACTACCCCGGCAGCTACGAGTGCCACTGGCTGACCAAGCACGGCGCCAGGCGGCTGATCTCCTGGTCCAACACTGTTCTCTACGAGAAGGACGGTTCGATTGGGTTCGTTATAGGCACCGGGATCGACTTTACCGAGCGCAGGAAGGCGGAGGAGGCGCTGAAGGAATCCGAGGAGCAGTACAGGACCATCTTCGAGTCTACCGGCACCGCGATGTGCAT
>JAHIPE010000060.1 GCA_018894655.1 Actinomycetota bacterium | reverse complement strand
GTCGATGTCGTCGAACATGTGCATTAGGTAGATGTACTCGCACGAGAGCTCGGTATCGGCCTCTACCTCTTCGATCCAGTATCCTTCTGGCTTCTGCTTGGAGAAGAGGTATTCCTGGGACCGAGTGATGGCCAGATCTAGGGCTTTCTCCATGTTCATATTAACCGACATTCCCCATTTCCAATCCCAAACGCAGTAAACGTAGTAAGGCTACCATGATTTGGCCCAGTTTCCACCTCCGTGGTTCAAATTACGAGAATCATCGCCCCCACCTGTACGGTTTCTTTCGTGAAACCGCACGATTCACCGGTATCTGGGGTTGGTTGACGCTAATAGAGAACCGGGCCGGTTCCTTCTTTCGGGGTCGGCCAACTTCCTTCTGATGAAGAAGGTGTCCGAGAGCCTTGCGGGAAGGGCGATATACCTGTATCTCCGCCCGATGACCCGGCGGGAACTCATGGGGACCACCGGGAAAACGCCTTTCCTGGTGAAGATGCTCGCAGGGGGTAAGCCTCCCCGCAGGCGTGGGGAAGTCATACCCCTGAAAGACCAGGAAGTGCTGACCGGCGGAATGCCACCCGTATGTACCGGCGAAGTGAAGAACAGGGAACTCTGGCTGGAGGGGTATGAGCAGACCTACGTTGAAAGAGACGTCAGGAACCTTGCCAGCGTGGGAGACCTGACATCGTTTCGCCGGATACTCCGCCTTGCCGCAAACAGGACCGCACAGATCCTGAACATCAGCGGGTTCGCCACCGACGCCGGCGTGAACGTGGCGACGGCCAAGAGATACCTTGGCCTCTTGGAAACCTCTTTCATGATAAGCATGATACCGCCGTACCTGGGGAACAGGGCGAGCAGGCTCATCAAGTCCCCTAAGGTGTTCCTGGCGGACTCCGGCCTGGCATCCCATCTCATCGGACTCGATAGCTTCAACGGAAGCCCCCTGAAGGGCCATATCTTCGAGACTTACGTGGCACAGAACCTGATGGCGATCCTGGAGGCCCACCAGTCGAGAGCGCGGTTGTACTTCTGGCAAGTGCAGGGAAGACACGAGGTGGACTTCGTTATCGAGAACGGGAATAAGGTGCTGGCAGTCGAGGTTAAGTCCGGCACGAGGTGGTCCAAAAGAGACCTCTCCGGCTTGAGGGCATTCCTGTCGGCAACGCCAAACTGTATAGGGGCGATACTCGCCTACAACGGTAAGGAGCAGGTCAGCCTTGGTGACAGACTCTGGGCGGTACCTCTGGGAACGTTGTTGTCTTGATGTGTAATAGTCACCAGCTCGCCCGACACATTCTAACATCCGCAACAGCAAGGCAGTCACGGGTGACGAGCAGGCCGGCCTCCCGCTCGTCTTCTACTACGACACAGTAAGGGAGCCGGGGCAGGTCTCGGAGACGTTCGGCGACGACAATAATCCCCGCTTCTCCACCGAGTTCACCGGGCTGGCGGGTTGGCTCCGGCCGAGGGGTTTACTTGACGATGCCCAGCGTTTCCCTGAACTCCTGCGTGCCGGCCTTTACCAGCAGTTCGAAGATGGCCATCTCGGTGGACGAGATGACGGCGCCGCTCCGGCTCATGCGCCAGATGGCTACATCCCGGTTCTCACGCGTCCTCGAGGATACCGCGTCGCCGACCACGTGGACCCTTACTTCCGGCAGCAGGTGAAGGACGGTCTGGGTTACGCAGACGTGGCTCTCGATGCCGGTGATGAGGACGGTGCTCCTGTTCAGCCGCTCCAGGGCGCCGAGGAACCCGGGGCACCGGCAGGCGTCGAAATCGATCTTCGTGATAGGGCTGAAGCCGGGGATCTCGGATCGAACCGCCTCCAGGGTGGGCCCAAGTTTCTCCTGCTCGGTCACCAGTATCGGAAGGTCGATGATACCGGCGAAGCGTACCAGCTTGACCACGTTATCGAGTATCTTCGCCTCTTCGTGAATTACAGGCAGCAGCTTCTCCTGCATGTCCACGACAACCAGTACGGTATCGCCCCTGACCAGAAGTTCTCCCGCGCCTCCCACCTTCATCAGAACCCCCTCCTCGTCAACCTGGACTTCCGGGACCATCCACTCCTCGGGAACCGGTAGTAGCTTGGAACAAGCTCCGGGCTGCCCGCCTCAGCCCCCGGCCTTAACGCACCGGGGGCCTTCTCGCTAGAGCCGCTACACGTCCAGGAGGTCCGACGGGGGGGGCCCGCCCTTGAACTCGGCGCCGGTCCACGGCGGCCCGCCGGAAGCAACGACCTCCCACTGGCCGGCCATGCTGTTGAAGATCATCAGGAACTCCTCGGTCCGGCCGTCTGGAGACATCGTGCCCTTGATGACCTCCCAGTTGGAGTCAATCGCGCTCACCTTCACAAGGCTGAACGCCCAGCCCGTTGTCGGCTCTCCCTTTGATTGCAGGTACGCCAGTATCGTCTGAGCCTGGTCTCCCACTGGTTGGGGCGGCTGCGTGGCCATGTCCTCCGGCGACCCCAGTGCCTTGAGTTGCTCGGCGGTCCAGCCCTCGGCGCTGGACTGCACAACCGTCCACTCATCTTTCACGTTATGGAGGAGGAACTGCATGCTCCCCGACTGCTGGCCGGCCTTGTGGCCCAGATCGATCTTCCAGGTGGGATCGGACTTGCTGACCGTGAGCACGCTGAACGTCATCCCCGTGGTATCGATACCTTTGTTCTTGCAGTATTCGAGCATGGCCTCAAGGGGGGTGTTGTGCTCTACATGACCCGGCTTTCGCTCGGGAACCTCGCTCTTCTTCTCTTCCTCCACCTCGAAGTCGATGCCTTCGCTGGTCCCCACGTCGGTGGTCACGGTTACCTTGTACTCGCCCGCCTTCATATCGGTGGGGACCGTAACCTTGATCTTGATATCGGACCAGTCTTCCGCGCCCGCGGTTACCGTCCCTAACTCAACCGTGCCGTTCCCCTGAGTATCCCCGAAGGACGAGCCGCTCAACGTCACCTCGGTACCCGGTTCGCCGCTCGAGGGGGAGATGGAGGATATCGACGGCTTGTCATTCCCGCCGCACCCACATCCAGCCAGGGCAGCCACCATGACCAGTGCACATGCCGCGGTTAACAAGAGGAATATCTTTCC
>JAHIPE010000003.1 GCA_018894655.1 Actinomycetota bacterium | reverse complement strand
AGTGCCCCGTTCCATAAATACGGTGTCGTATCGAGAGCGCCGAGGCGCCGCTCATGCAAGGCGCGCGACCGAGCTGTACTCCGTGAGTACCGCGAGGGAGGGGAACGCAGCAGGTGCGGATGCATCGACGTTCGAATGCAAGCGTATTTATGGAACGGGGCACTTAGTGCCGGGCATGAAGGTTAAATCATCACTCCGACCGTTCGCAATTAATTAAACTGGGGTTGAGGAACGGGGAGGTCCAGAATGGGCGCTGACGTCATAGTGATAGGAGCCGGTTATGGCGGGTTGACGGCCGCCGCGATACTTGCCCACAACGGGGTAGAGGTCGAGGTTCTGGAGGCCACCGGGCACCTCGGAGGTCGGGCTGCTTACTATCAAAAGGGCGGGTTCCTGGTTGACTACGGCATGCACGCCAACCGTTATGGCCAAAGGGGATCCGCGGCTAAGGCGCTAAGGGAGATAGGTTACAAGATCGACTTCATCCCTATGGGGGAGCCCGTGGTCTACAGGGATTCCTCTTTCATGCCGTTTCCCACCGGCGTTTACCAGTTCATGAAGTCCGAGTACCTCTCCAGGATGGACAAGGCGGTTATCATATCGGACATGGTCAGGCTGTCCCTCGCCCGCACCTTCAAGAAAGACGATGTGCCGCTGGAGGAAGTGACACGGGGCACCGACAGGGCGGAGGTCGGCTCCCTGTTTAAGCTCCTGTCCGGCCTCGGTCTCGTGTCACCCGATATTAGCGTTACCAGCACCGTGGCGTTCGTCACTTTCATGAGGAAGGCGATGAGGACAAGGGAGGCCGCCGCCTATCCCCGGCATGGGACAAGCCAGATAATCGAGGCGCTCTCCTCGGCGATCGAGCAGTCGGGAAAGATAACCACCGGCAGCCGTGTCAAATCGCTTAGTATAACAGGCGGCAAAGTAACCGGGGTCCGGGTAAAGGAGGAGCTCCGCGGCAAGGCGGTGATCTTCGCCGTGCCGCTCCAGGCGTTCCCCGGAATGGTCAGTGACGGTCTCCCGGATGAGTTCCTGGAGAGGTGCTCTTCTGTCATCCCCACCGCGGGCATATCCATAGACCTGTGCCTGAGCGACAAGGTGTCCGACATCGATGGGTTCGTGATCAACCCCGACCCTGTTTTCTGGGGTCAGTTCACCTCTAACGTGGACCCGGATACCGCTCCGGAGGGCAAGCAACTGACGACATGGTACTACCCTCTCCCGGTGGAGATGTTGGACGATCAGAAGTTCGTGAAGAGCGAGCAGGAAAAGCTAAAGGCCGTCATCGACGGAATGTTCCCCGGCATCATGGACAAGATCGAATGGGAGCGCGTCCTGAGACTCAAGATGGTGGACGGCTTCGAGCCCCGCGTCGGCCAGACCGCAGAGTACAGGCCGGGCACCAGGGTGCCCGGGGTGGAGAACCTGTTTCTAGCCGGGGACGTGGTCTCCGCCCCGGGTTCCGGCGGAGACGTCGCCTTCGCGTCGGGTTCCCTGGCCGCCCGCGAAGTCCTGTCCTTCTTGAGTTAGGTTATCAGGAAGTGGCAGAAGCAACGAGCCTCGAGCTCACCGGGGAGAGAACGCTACCAGGGATCCCCCGTGAGAACTACTGGTTCACCAGGCACCTGGTGTCATACAAGGTTGCCCGGGAGATGTCCGTGGGCAAACGGGTCATCGACATCGGGTGCGGCGAGGGGTACGGCCCGGCCCTGCTGGCCGAGTCCGCCCATGACGTCCTGGGTGTCGACATCGCCGAGGAGGTCATGCGCCACGCTCGTGCCGGTTACACCGCACCCAACCTCACGTTCGAGGTCATGGACGTAAGCTCCCTGGATGTACCCGGAGGCTCTTTCGACCTGGCGGTGTCCCTCCAGGTGATCGAGCACCTCGCCGACGAGTCCGGTTACCTCCAGGAGATAGCGCGCGTTCTCGAGCCGGGCGGCGCCGCTCTTGTAACAACGCCCAACCGCCTGACCATATCCCCGGGAAGCGATACACCGATAAACCCGTTTCACATTCGCGAGTACACCCCGGAGGAGTTCGGCAATGAGTTGGCCCACCACTTCGCCCGGGTGGAGATCTCCGGCATCTTTCACGCCGGATGGCTGAAGTTGAACGAGCGGGTCAGGGCCGTGGATTTCATCGAGTTCTACCGGATGAGCCGGCTCAACCCGCGGTACTGGACCCACCGGCTCCTGACCCCGCTTGTCAGGGCCTCCGCGTTCCGCGTGGGAACCACCGGCCTTAACAGGTGCCTGGATATCCTGGCGGTCTGTACCAGGCCTCTCCGGGGGGGGGGAGGAGATTGAAAGGCTACATCTCGCTGGTTCTTCACACGCACATGCCGTACGTCCGCAAGAACGGCGTCTTCCCGGTGGGAGAGGACTGGCTGTACCAGGTGATGTCCAACACCTACCTCCCACTTCTGGGGATGCTCGCGCAACTTGAGCACGAAGGCCTTTCCTCCTGCCTGTCCATAACTTTGACCCCGATCCTCTGCGAGCAGCTTTCGGACCCTTACGTGCAGGAGCGGTTTATCGCCTACCTGCGGACGATGTCCAAGCGCGCCTCCAGTGACATCAACGACTTCGAGCACCTCGGTGACGACAGGCGCAAGGAGCTCGCCGAAGCTTACCAGGTGGACTACCAGAGGAAGCTCGCCGCCTTCACCTCCATAGACGGGGACCTGCTGGGGGCGATATCGTCGTTCGAGCGGTTGGGGCTGGTTGAAACGGTAGCCTCCTCGGCGACTCACGCTTTCCTGCAGGGGCTCGCCGATTGGCGTTCGGTGGAAGCCCAGGTGCTCCTGGGGATAGAGTCGCACCGCCGCTACCTGGGAGTGAACCCGGCGGGATTCTGGATACCCGAGCTCGCCTACCGCAAGGGCCTCGAGAACATCCTCGAGGCTGAAGGCCTGCGTTACGTGCTCATCGACCCATCCGGCCTCCAGGGGCTGCCCCCGACCTACCCTTACTACGCGGGGAACACGAGCGTGGCGGCGATCGCCAGAAGCGACCGGGCGCACGATATCGCCTGGGACGCCGGGATGGGCTATCCGACGGACGGGAACTACATGGACTCGACCAAGTACTACCAGAGCTCCGGCCTGCATTACTGGAAGGTGACCGGCCTGGACGTGCCCATCGAGGAAAAGGACATCTACGATCCGGACGCCGCCATCAGGAGGGCGTT
>JAHIPE010000059.1 GCA_018894655.1 Actinomycetota bacterium | reverse complement strand
GTCCCTATCGCGTAAGTTGGTTATCAGCCACTGGTCCCCGCGACGCATGTTGAACTCAATTAATCATCCTATCACCCATGCCGGCACGCCCGCCCCCCGGCTGCCCGCCCGCAGCCCGCCAGTTGACATAGCGTGGAGGACATAATAAGCTATCGCACAATGTAACGGTAGAGGCTTGGACGGCTGGGTGTCAGCCTGCTGGTGCCGGGTAAGGTTCAGGCGGGTGCTGTCTTTGCCGTGTCGATTTATTTATTATTGATAAGCGATACTTATAGTTTCAGTTTGATCTCTCCTCTTAAGGAAAGAAAGTGATGGGATTGATATTGCGTAGAAACCAAAATGAAATTCCTTGTTCACGGTACGGGTACAAGAGTAACAGGATATGTTGTGAGGAATCTCCCCGCGGGTCCCTACGCCCGCGGGGAGACCCCCCTCACCGTCGAGGAATACGCGACAGGTAATGTAATAACAGGAGGTGATGTCCTTGCCAGGCAGAACAGTAAGCAGGCGCCAGTTCCTGAAGCACGCCAGCGCTACCGCGGCATTGCTTGGCCTGTCGGAAGCGCTTGTGCCCCAGTTGGCTAAGGCGCTCCAGGAGCTAGAGCGCGGAAAGCCCCCGGTAATATGGATACAGGGCCAGAGCTGCACCGGCTGCTCGGTGTCGTTCCTGAACTCCAACTACCCGATGGTGGCCGGACTTGTGCTGGACGAGCTTTCGGTCCGCTTCCAGCCAACACTGATGGCGGCTGCCGGCTACAAGGCAATCGAGGCCATCGAAGAAACCGTGAGGGAGCTCAAGGGCCGGTACGTCCTGGTGGTGGAAGGGCCTATTCCGACAAAGGAGGGTGGCGAGTACTGCACCTTCGGGCTCGAGAAGGGGACCAGGGACCTGATGGGGCACGCGGTCCCTAAGGATAAGCCGATCTACGAGTGGATGAAAGAGCTTGTGCCCGGGGCGGCCGCGGTTATCGCCCAGGGCAACTGCGCTTCGTTTGGTGGAATACCCGGCGCGAATGCTGGAGTGACCGGCACTACGCCGGTAATGGACATCGTGGCGAAAATCGATGCAAAGAAGCCGGTTGTAAACGTCGGCGGGTGCCCTTCACACCCCGATTGGTTTGTCGGCTCGGTTCTGGATGCCCTGATGTGGATCAAGGGGAAGAAGGGCGCGCCGGACCTTGACCGGTACAAGCGGCTCAAGACCTTCTTCGGGACTCTTGTCCACGAGAACTGCGAGAGAAGGGCCTCCTTCGACGCGGGACTGTTCCTGGAGGACTGGAACGACCACAGCCCGGACATGAAGCTGTGCCTGTTCAAGATGGGGTGCAAGGGCCCGGTCACCTACGCGGACTGCCCCACCCGCCGCTGGAACTCGGGCGCGAACTGGTGCGTGGGGGCGAACGCGCCGTGTCACGGCTGTGCCGAGCCCACCTTCTACGAGGGGCTCGCACCGCTGTATGAGCCCCTGCCTGACGTCAACTTCATAGGCCTGTCTCCGGCCGTTGATACCCTGGGATGGGTTTCTGCCGGAGCTACAGCGGTCGGCGTTGGAGCGCACTATCTATACAAGCAACTGGGCAAGAAGCCAGAGAGTCCATCCGAAGGTGGTGACGAATAGTGGCGCAAGTAATAACGATTGACCCGGTAACCAGGATCGAGGGTCACCTGCGAATTGATGTCGAGGTCGAGGGTGGAGTGGTAAAGGATGCCTGGTCTTCCGGGACTATGTTCCGGGGCTTTGAGATGTTACTCAAGGGCAAGCACCCGTTTGACGCCCAGCAGGTCACAGAGCGCATCTGTGGCGTGTGCCCGCTGGCCCACGGGACCGCGGCCTCCTACAACCTGGACGATGCTCTCGGCGTGGAACTCCCGGACAACGCCAGGATCATCCGCAACCTCTGCCTGGGCGCCAACTTCATCCAGTCGCACATACTCCACTTCTACCATCTTGCCGCACTCGACTACGTGGATATAACCGCGGTGGCGAACTATGAGGGGAAAGACAGGGCGCTCAAGATCCTCAAGAACAAGATCGTCAACCTGGTTGAGACGGGGGATGTTTACCCGTTCCTTCCCCGGTACGAGTCAGAGGATTACGTGAGCGACCCCGAACTCGCGACAACCCTGGTGGGGCACTACGTGGAGGCGCTGGAGATGCGCAAGAAAGCGCACGAGATGCTGGCGATCTTCTACGGGCGCGTGCCGTCATTCGTCGGCACAGTCCCCGGCGGAGTAACCACGGGACCCACCGTCTTGAACACTCTCACGTTCAAGGCGATGCTCGCCGAACTTCGCAACTGGATAAACGATGTCTATATCCAGGACATCCTCACGGTCGCGGGCTTCCCCGCCTACGCCCCGTTCATGGCGGCGGGCGATTCAGGGGGGAACTACCTGGTCTACGGCGGGTTCGACGAGGACCAGATGGGGGAAAAGAAGTTCCTTCCCCGTGGGATCATCTACGACAATGACGTGATGAACGTAAAGGAGTTCGACGAGGCCGGGATAACCGAATCTGTGAAGCACTCCTGGTACACGAAGCAGTGCGAAGGATTAAACCCGAGTGAAGGCGAGACCGAGCCGGACGTGCACAAGGAGGGCGCTTACTCCTTCCTCAAGGCGCCCCGGTACGACGGCAAGCCCATGGAGGTGGGGCCCCTCGCCAGGATGCTGGTGATGAAGCCGAAGCCGCTGATGGACCTGGTAGGCAAGCTCGGTCTCCTGGACAGGACCCCTCTTAAGTTCGGGATACTGCCCAGGCACGCCGCCCGCGCCATCGAGTGCAAGGTGATCGCGGACGAAATGGACAAGTGGCTGGACCAGCTCAAGCCGGGCAAGCCGATCTGGGACAAGAAGGGTATCCCGGGCGAGGCGCACGGGCGCGGCCTGTTGGAAGCCGCCCGGGGCGCGCTTGGTCACTGGATACACATAAAGGGAAAGAAGATCGAGGACTACCAGTGCGTGGTTCCCACAACCTGGAACGCGTCGCCCAGAGACAAGGAAGGTAATAGAGGCCCGATCGAGAGATCGCTGGTGGGGATTCCGGTGCCAGACCCCGATAACCCCATCAACGTGGTACGGTGCATCCGCTCGTTCGACCCCTGCCTGGCGTGCGCGATACACATCATCCACCCCGACCACAACGGCGTGAAGGAATTCCGCGTAGTATAGAGGAGGTGCCCGGCATGAAAGACAAGATCTATGTTCCGGGACCGGCCAGGGTGATGTATCGCACTTACCTTGCGGTGCTGGCGTTGGTCCTCTACACCGGTTTCAACACGTTCCACCCGTTCCTGTCCGGATGGAGGTACCCGTGGAGCATGTCACTTGCGGTGGTGTTCAACTTCTACCTGTGCTGGATACTGGTGCTGGTCGCCTTCGTCTACCTGTATTACGCGACCCTGGGAAGGCCAAAGGAATGGAACGAACCGCTGGGGTTGTTCAGGATACTCATCGGGTTGCTGACCATCTGGTTCTTCCTTCTCACGTTTGCCGCCTATCGCCCCTATGGATGGCTGAACGGCCTGGTTCAGGCGCTGGGCGGGCCGGTGGGCACGTTCAAAGTTTATGAGCTTTTCCTCTGGGTGATATTGCTGGTCAACGTGATCTACATATACGCCCGCTGGGTCAAGTCCGAGAGGTTCCCCAGGCTGACCTCCACAGGGCGGGCTAAGAAGGTGGTCTGATTGAGAAAAACAGGATACAAGACCTTCAGGAGGGGGGGCATACACCCCCCATACCACAAGGAGCTCAGTTCGGGGAAAGCCATCACGCGTGCTCCCGTCCCATCCAGGCTCATGGTGCCCCTCAGACAGCACATAGGTGCGCCCAACAAGCCCCTGGTTTCGCCGGGTGACAGGGTGACGGTTGGCCAGAAGATAGGCGACGCGGACGCTTTCGTATCGGCTCCCGTACACTCGCCCGTGGCGGGTAGGGTGGAAGTGATAGAAGATGTCAAGAGCTTCAGCGGGGAGACGGTGACAAGCATCATCATAGCGGCTGACGCCGAACAGCCACCGTTTGAGGAACAGAAGATAAAACCGCTGGACGAACTTTCCGCCGAAGAGATCAGAGAAATAGCCGGGGAAGCCGGCCTGGTGGGCATGGGCGGGGCAGCGTTTCCCACACGGGTTAAGCTGTCCCCGCCAGAAGACAAGCCCATCGAAAGCGTGATAATCAACGGCTGTGAGTGCGAGCCGTTCCTGACCTGCGATCACCGGTTGATGATTGAGCGTACCGATGAACTTGTTCAGGCGCTTGGACTGATGATTCGCGCGGTCGGAGCCGACGGAGGCGTCATCGGTGTAGAGTCGAACAAGATGGACGCGGCCCTGAAACTGCGCGCGGCGGTATCGGACCAGCCCAACCTCGATGTCGAGGTACTGGAAGTGAAGTACCCCGAGGGGGCGGAGAAACAGCTCATCTTCGCGATCACCGGCAGGGAAGTGCCCCCGGGAAAGCTACCCTCCGAGGTCGGATGTCTGGTCCAGAACGTCGGTACCGCCATAGCGTTGTATGAGGCGGCGTCCGCCGGCAAACCACTATACGAGCGTGTCGTGACCGTGACCGGACCCGGCGTGAAAGAGCCCGGGAACCTGATCGCAAAGGTCGGCACTCCCATCTCTACTTTGATCGAGGCCTGCGGCGGGTTTCTCGGCGAAACCGCGAAGGTAATCATTGGCGGTCCCATGACCGGGTGGGCGCAGGAGGACCTTGACGCCCCGGTGGTCAAGGGCACCTCCGGCGTGGTCGCGTTGACGCCGGAGTTGATCGATGTGCGCGAGGAAGAAGCGTGCGTGCGCTGCGCGAAATGCGTGGAAGCGTGCCCGATGTATCTCATGCCCAACTCCATAGTGGAAGCAGTACAGCATGGCGACTGGGAAAAGGCGGAGTTGTGGGGAGCGCTCGACTGCTTTGAATGCGGGTGTTGCACCTTCACCTGTCCGGCCTACATCCCGCATGTGGAGTACGTCCGGAAGGCCAAGGCCGAAATCGCGACCCTTAAGGGATAGAGGAGGCGATGATACGTGGCGAACAATAAACTACTGACTACAGTCGCCCCCCACCTGCACGAGAAGGGTCAAACCATTGAACGTGCGATGAGGGACGTGCTTCTTGCGCTCGCGCCCGCGGTCGTCGTAGCTATAGTCGTCTACGGCATGAATGTCGTATATATAATTGCCGTGAGCATGATAACCGCCGGCCTGTCCGAGGTGGTGATGCGCAAGATACTGCGAAGGAAGGTCACGCTCAGCGACTTAAGCGCTATGGTCACAGGTCTGATCTTCGCTTTCCTGCTTCCCCCGACTACACCGCTGTGGGTCGTAGCCATCGGCGCGTTCCTGGCTGTCGGGGTTGCCAAAGAGCTCTTCGGGGGCCTGGGCAAGAACGTGTTCAACCCGGCGCTTCTAGCGAGGGTGGCGCTGATGATCTCGCCTCTTGCCCTCTATACCACCAAGTTCGTCGAACCGTTTTACTGGAAATCCGTCGGTTTTTTCACCCCCGTCGCGACCAGCATAGACAACGCCGTCGCCGGTAGGGTCGTCTACAAGAGCCTGGTGGGAAATACCGTAAACACAGTGACCAGTGCCACCCCGCTCTCCCTCCTGAAATCGGGCAGGCTGCTGGTTGATACTGTAGCTGGGCCGACCCCGGTTGGCGCGACCTGGGTTACCGACGCGGGGAGGCCGAGCTTCTGGTCCACTTTCCTGGGGTTCAAGTCCGGGTGCATCGGCGAGGTATGCATCCTGGCGTTGCTCATCGGCGCGGCCTACCTGGTCTATAGAAGGACCATAGACTGGAGGATACCGGCGGGAATCATCGGCGCGTTCTTTGCGATTATGCTCATTACCTGGAACCACCCCATATATCAGCTGTTTGGAGGGGGATTGTTCCTGGGAGCGTTCTTCATGGCGACCGACTGGGTAACCAGCCCGATGACAAGACGCGGGAAATGGATTTACGCCGTCGGGATAGGCGTGTTCATCGCGCTCATCAGGCTGCTTGGCCCTCTCCCGGAGGGAGTGGCGATCGCCATCTTGCAATGGAACGTTCTGACGTTGCTAATCGACCGCTACATCGCCAAGCCCAAGTTCGGCGAGGTCAAGAAGCCGTGGTTCAACAGGCTACCGGTCTTCCCGAAGCGCAAGGCCGCCGAGGGGGAGACCTGACGCGCATAGCCCCCTCAGTGTAAGACTAAGGACGAAGCCGCGCCTCCGGCGAAAGCCGGAGGCGCAACGCTGTCGCGTGCTAGACTGTACAAGTGTGAGTACCGAGCGTGACGTTAGGAACAGGTTATGTCCGGATGTGTCGTAATAGGGATAGGCAACCCATTGATGCGAGATGACGGGATCGGCGTTCACGTCATCAGGCATCTCCAAGGAAAGCTGCCGGGCGGCGTTGAGTTGGTCGAGGGAAGCATCTACAGTGTTGATCTCCTTACGGTGCTGGAGAACCGCCGCAAGGTGGTATTCATTGACGGTATCGATGCCGGGGAGCCGGCGGGAGAGATATTCCGGTTTTCGCTGGCCGACGTGCCACAGCGAAGAACGGGGGTGCCGCTATCCCTCCACGATTTCGGCATATACGAGCTGGTCGCCGCGGCGAAACTACTTGACCAATGTCCCGGGACCGTAATACTCATCGCGGTACAGGTTGGCGACGTGGAGTTGGGAGAGCGGCTCTCGGATCAACTCGCGGAATCGATCCCTCGTATATGCCAGCTTGTTCTCGATGAGGTAATAGATTCAGGGAAGCCATGACTTACTTGAGAATCAACGTTAAAGGGATAGTCCAGGGCGTTGGCTTCCGCCCATTTGTCTATCGGGTTGCGCAAGAACGGGGAGTAAAAGGCACCGTTTCAAACACGACCGCGGGGGTTGACATCCGGGTGCACGGTGACAACGGCCAGGTAAGACTTTTCCTTGACGCGCTCAGGGATGAAGCGCCCCCGCAAGCGGTAATCGAAGAACTACGGGTCAGGGAAACCGAACCTTTCAAGGCCGATTCCTTTGAGATAGTGCCGAGTGGCGGTGACGGGGAGAAGTCGGTCCTGGTGTCACCGGATCTTGCGACCTGCAAGGACTGTGTCCGGGAACTGTTTGACGAGAGCGACCGCCGTTTCCGGTATCCTTTTATCAACTGCACAAACTGTGGTCCCCGTTTCACCATAATCAGCGATACCCCTTACGACCGCCCGCTGACCTCGATGGCAGGGTTCACCATGTGTCCCGACTGCGAGCGGGAGTACCACGACCCTCTGAACAGGAGGTATCATGCCCAGCCGAACGCGTGTCCGGCGTGCGGACCCAACCTCTGGCTTGCCGACAGGGAGGGAAAGAGGCTGGAAGGGAATGCCATCCTGGAAGCTGCGAGGCTCCTGGGGGATGGAAAGATCGTTGCCATCAAGGGGCTGGGTGGGTTTCACCTGGCTTGCGATGCCACCTCCGACCTGGCCGTCGGAGAACTCCGCGCGAGGAAAAGGCGATACGCGAAGCCCCTGGCCGTTATGGTGGGAAGTATTGAACAGGCAAAAGAATACTGCGAGTCAGGTGTTGATGAGGAGGCGCTGCTTGCCTCGACGAAGAGTCCGATCGTTCTCCTTCTGGAAAAGGAGAACTCGCCGATATCAAGGCGAGTGGCGGGCAGGCTGGCGCATCAGGGCTTGTTCCTGCCCTACACCCCCATTCACCATCTCCTGATGGCGGAGGTGGGTTTCCCCCTGATCATGACAAGCGGAAACGTCTCCAGCGAGCCCATCATCACCGATAATCGGAAAGCGCTGAGAGAGCTATCGGGCATCGCCGACGGCTTTCTGCTGCACGACAGGGACATCCTGGTCAGGTACGATGATTCCGTTACGCGAGTGCTCGAGGGAAAAGAATATCCAATACGGAGGTCAAGGGGTTACGCGCCCTACCCGATTCGCCTGAAACCTGCTTCCAGGGTTGAAGTCATTGCGCTTGGGGCAGAGCTGAAGAACACCTTTTGCCTGCTCCGGGGGGATCAGGCGTTCGTTAGCCAGCACATAGGTGACATGGAAACGCTCGAGGAGCTGGACCATTTCAACGAGGCGCTCGCCTCGATGAAGAGGCTCTTCTCGCTCAGTCCACAGGTTGTATCGCACGACCTTCACCCGGATTATCTTACGACGCACATGGCTTCCGATATCCCCCTTCCGGCGGTGGGCGTACAGCACCACCACGCGCACATCGTGAGCTGCATGGCGGATAACCGGATAGAGGGTGAGGTTATCGGCGTAGCCTGGGACGGCACCGGTTACGGCGAGGACGGGACCATCTGGGGCAGCGAGTTCATGCTTTGCGATGAGAAGGGCTACCGGAGGCTCGCCCACCTCTATCCTTACCCAATGCCAGGTTCAGATGCCTGTATCTACCAACTGCATCGCATGGCGATGGGAGTCCTCAGCGAGACGTGCGATAAACCTGAAGCCGCCCTTGCGCGCTTGAGGGGGTTGCAGAACGTGAGTGACGAGGAAGGCGCGGTGCTCATCTTGCAGCTCGAGAAGGGGCTAAACTCGCCGCTTACATCCAGCGCCGGCAGGTTGTTCGACGTTACGGCTTTCATGGCCGGTATCAGGAGTATCGCAGAATACGATGGGCAGGCGGCGTGCGAACTGGAAGCGGTCGCACTCGGGACGCGGGAGCACTATGAGTTCATACTCGACAAGTCAAGTGAGCCGTGGATTATTGACACGCGACCACTGTTCCGGGAGATAATGGCGGACCTGGAGACAGGAACCGACCCCCGGAAGAGAGCAGGTAAATGCCCCCGGACCATGGCACTGACGGTAGTCGAGACCTGCGTGGAGCTGAATAGAGAGACCGGCATCGGCCGGGTCGCCTTGAGCGGGGGCGTTTTCCAGAACAAGTTGCTGATATCCAAGGTGGTGCAGGGCCTGCGCACCAGCGGGCTTGAGCCTCTGGTGCACCATAGGGTGCCGTGTAACGATGGCGGTATTTCGCTGGGACAGGCGGTGATCGCCGCTAATATTTACGTGTCTTAGAACAGGGAGGCGAAAGACAGGGGAAGGAAACCATGTGCCTTGCGGTTCCGGCGGAAGTGGTCGAGATACTCCAGAACGATGTAGCCTTTATTGATGTCGGCGGGTTGAGAAAGAAGATCAACCTTTCGCTGGTGGAGGGGGTCCAGACGGGCGACTTCGTTTTAGTCCATGCCGGCTTCGCAATTGAAATAATCGACGAAGAAGAAGCGAGAAAGACGATGGAGCTTTTCGAGGAGTTGGCGTGCCTGGATGAAATACGTTGACGAGTTCCGCTTGCCGGGGACGGCGAGGAGCCTGGTAAGGAAAATCAGGGAGCTTGGAACCGGTGCGACTTTCATGGAGGTGTGCGGCACGCACACCATGGCGATCTCGAAAGCGGGGCTCGGCCCGATGTTATCCCCGCAAGTAGAACTGATCTCGGGACCCGGTTGCCCGGTTTGCGTAACCTCTGACATGGATATAGACACCGCTGTCGCCGTTGCTCATATGCCGGGGGTTATACTTGCCACTTTCGGAGACATGGTGAAAGTCCCGGGATCCCACGGTTCCCTCAGCGACGCCTCCGCGGAGGGTGCCACGGTGAAGGTCGTCTATTCACCACTCGAGGCGCTCGATCTTGCCAGGAGCGAAAGCGATAGCGAAGTGGTTTTCCTGGGGATAGGGTTTGAGACCACCGCTCCAGTTGTTGCGGCAACCATACTCGAGGCAAGGAAGCGAGAACTGCGTAACTTCTTTGTGCTCTCCTTCCACAAGCTGGTCCCTCCAGCCTTGCGAGCGCTTGCCGCCACGGAGGATTTCAGCGTTGACGGCTTCATCCTTCCAGGGCACGTCAGCGCCGTGATAGGGAGCCGGGCCTACTCATTCCTGCCCTCGGAGTTCGGAATCCCTTGCGTCGTTGCAGGTTTTGAGGCGACCGACATCCTGCAGTCGGTCTTCCGATTGATGCAGGCGCTCACCGCAAGGCCGTCTGTCGCTATTGAGTACTCGAGAGTTGTCAGGCCTGAAGGGAACCAGAAGGCGCTATCAGTGATGTATGAAGTATTCGAGCCGGTCGATGCCGAGTGGAGGGGCCTTTTCCGGCTACCCGCGAGCGGTCTTGGGCTGAAGGAAGAGTATCGTGAGTACGACGCGGGAGCCTGGCCTGTTGAGATCCCGCCGGCTACGGGCGATAAGGGCTGCCGATGCGGTGAGGTTCTCTGCGGGAAAATCAAGCCTTCCCTGTGCGGGTTGTTCGGAGGTGCTTGCACTCCCGACAACCCGGTCGGGCCCTGCATGGTTTCCACGGAGGGAACGTGCGCTTCATACTTTCTGTATAGCTACGACGAGGTGGATTGAGGTTGTCTGGCAAGTTCATAACCATGGCGCACGGAGGGGGGGGGACACGCATGCAGGAACTCCTCCGGCAGACGGTGTTCCCGCTACTCGATGAGGCCACATTGCTTGACCAGGAGGACGCGGCCGCGCTTTCCGTTGATGTCGGGCGGGTCGCGTTGACCACGGATTCGTACGTGGTGAAGCCTCCATTCTTCCCCGGCGGCGACATAGGCAAGCTTGCTGTGTGCGGGACGGTAAATGACCTGGCTATGCGCGGCGCGGACCCCCTGTACATTACCATCGGACTCATCCTGGAAGAGGGGCTGCCCCTTGATGTGCTCGAGCGCATACTCTCTTCGGTCAGCTTCTGGGCTAAAGAAGCAGGTGTCCGCGTTGTCGCGGGAGACACGAAGGTTGTCGAGCGCGGAATGGCGGATGGCATCTATATCAACACGTCGGGGATAGGCCAGTTGCAACCGGGCCGGGAGGTTTCGATCGCGGGCTCAACCGGGGGTGATGTCCTGATAGTGAATGGCTTTATAGGTGACCACGGGATGGCGGTCCTAAACGAGCGAGAGGGGCTTTTCACCAACTCCGACCTGATATCCGACTGCGCGCCGCTTTCCGGACTGGTCCGAGCGATGCAGGAGGCGGGTGAGGTCCACTCACTCAGGGACCCCACAAGAGGTGGACTTGCCGCAGCGCTCAAGGAAATGGCAAGAGCCTCGTCATGCGCTTTCGAGATTGAGGAGGGGAGCATTCCGATCAGGGAGCAGGTGCTGGCTGCCTGCGAGATGCTGGGGCTTGACCCCTTGTACATCGCCAACGAAGGAAAGCTCCTTGCCGCCGTGCCGGAACGAGACGCGGGGGTGGTCCTTGAGGCGATAAAAGCGAATCCATTCGGTGGAGGCGCAAAAGTGATAGGGCGTGTTACGGAGGGAAGAAAAGGTGAGGTCAGCCTGATTACGCCTCTCGGCTCGCGGCGTCTGGTCAGGGCGCCCTCGGGTGAACAACTCCCGAGAATCTGTTAGCCCAAACTTCCCCCCAGCAAAAATTGTGTTTCGCCGACTCACCCCGGGGTGTGCAAAATGACGCAGTGGTGACAGGTACCACCGATGCATGATCAACCCCATCAAGTGGACCTCCCGTTTTTGACCAAGGGGAGTATCCATTTAGCTCCACCAGACACAATATGTATCAAGCCCGTCTCTCTTCTTACTCAGCCCCACCTCAATCCTCCCCCTCGCAGGGGGAGGATTGAGGTGGGGGTTGGCTTGGTGTTCGGAGCCCCCCATCCTAACCTTCCTAAAAGAGAGGAGGGAAGAATAAGGGGGGCACCTTCCCCCCCAGAGCTTGATGGGGGTCCCCATCAATCATGGGACAAAGCTCATATATTGACGCAAGTGGAGGGTCTTCTGGTTAAAGAAAGCCTCCTCACTATACCGATACTACTCTCGGGAGCATAGGGAGTGAAAATGGACAAGCCTAAGATTCTTGTGGTCGAGGACGAGCGCGACGTTGCCAAAGTCATATCGATAAACCTCAAGCTCGAGGGCATG